>SHVF01000037.1 GCA_009691135.1 Candidatus Planktophila sp. | reverse complement strand
GCCTGACTGTAAAAACTTTAGTTGATGCCATTCCTCGACCCGAATGGTGGATTAATTTCTTAACGACCCCAGCAATTACTTTTGCCACTATGAAAAATTGGAAAGGTACTGTTGCCGAACTTCTAGATTTTATGTTCGACCCAACTATGACCTTTGAAGATCTAAAGTGGATCCGGGAACAGTGGAAGGGCCAATTAACCATAAAGGGAATTCAAACCGTTGAGGATGCCAAAAAAGCTGCTACATATGGGGCAGATGCCATTATTTTATCCAACCACGGTGGTCGCCAATTAGATCGCGCGCCTGTTCCACTGCATCTATTAGTCGACGTTAAGAAAGAACTTAAAAAAGAGATAGAAGTCCACTTAGATACCGGCATCATGCACGGGGCAGATATCTTGGCAGCAATTGCACTAGGCGCCGATTTTACCTACGTAGGACGCGCTTATTTATATGGCCTGATGGCCGGTGGTCAAGAAGGTGTAGAACGAGCACTTACAATTCTGCGTACTGAAATGGTTCGTAATATGAAGTTGCTCGGAGTTAACACACTGAAAGAACTTGAGCCAAAACATATCCGTCTCTTGCCTACTCATGCTGGACTTGGATCACTACCTGGAGGAAATAAATGAAGATCGCACGCATAGGAGCTGCAGGAGCAGAAAAGCCGGCAATCATTGAGAGCGATAAAGCGATCTTTGTTGATTCGTTAATTTCAGATTGGGATCGTAAATCCTTAAGTGAAGGCGCGCTGGCCAAGATTGCAAAGGCCGATTTATCAAAGTTGCCACGTGTTTCAACCAGCGGCGTCCGCTTTGGGTCTCCTATTAGTCAACCAACAAAATTAATCTGCGTTGGGCTAAATTATTTAGAGCATATTAAAGAGGCCGGCTTTGATACTCCCCCAGAGCCAGTGATTTTCATGAAGGCACCTGATTCACTTATCGGCCCAAATGATCAAGTCGTCATCCCGCCAAATAGTACTGCCACTGATTACGAAGTTGAACTTGCCATCGTCATCGGAAAGCGCGCGCTTTATTTGGATTCACCGGCACAATCGGCTGAACATATTTTGGGTTACACAATTTCGCAGGATGTCTCTGAACGCCATTGGCAGATGGAACGTGCAGGACAATGGGTAAAGGGAAAATCATTTCCAACCTTTAACCCGCTTGGACCAGTTGTAGTAACAAGTGATTCCATCAACGCCCACAACCTGCGACTTTGGTGCTCGGTAAATGGCGAGATGAAGCAAGATTCCAATACCGATGATTTGTTGTATGGAATTGACCATATCGTTTGGTACATCAGCCAATTCATGGAGCTATTTCCTGGCGATGTCATCAATACCGGAACGCCATTCGGTGTCGGCATGGGCTTTAAGCCACCGGTTTATCTAAAGACTGGCGATGTTCTTAAGACTGGCATTGAAGGAATCGGCGAGATTACTAATAAAATAGTTGCATACAAGGGAGCGTAAAAATGAGCCAAGATTTCGCAGGGCTAACCGCCGTCGTTACTGGTGCCGGTTCTGGCATAGGACTTGAAGTTGTTAAAGGGCTCAAATCACAAGGTGCGACAGTCTTTGGATTAGATATTCAAGAGGGTGCGATGAGCGAATTTGCACAGTATGTAAAGTGCGATGTCGGAAGCTCAGAGAGCGTTAAATCAGCTTTCGCGCAGATCGCAGCAAAAACACCTGTAATCGATGTGCTGGTAAATAATGCAGGAATCGGTGCCATTGGCACAGTTGAAGATGCAACAGAGGACGAATGGGTACGCGTCCTAAATATCAACGTGATCGGAATGGGACGCGTAAGCGCCGCCGCAATGCCTCATTTAAAGCAAAGTAAATGCGCCGCAATCGTAAACACATGTTCACTTGTTGCAACTGCCGGCGTTCCAAAGCGTGCGGTTTATAGTGCAAGCAAAGGTGCGGTATATGCCTTAACACTTGCTATGGCTACTGATGGAATTGCAGATGGAGTGCGCGTTAACTGCGTTAATCCAGGAACATCAGATACACCTTGGGTGAAGAACTTACTTGCCAAAGCAAATGATCCCGATAAAGAGCTCGCGGCACTACAAGCTCGTCAGCCTCTTGGAAGACTGGTCTCCCCTGTTGAAGTAGCTAGTGCGATTATTTACTTAGCAAATCCTGCACAAGCATCAACAACTGGTACCGCTTTAGCCGTTGATGGTGGAATGCAAGGGCTACGAATTCCTAAATAGTTGCCTTTCGATTTATCTTTACAAATAAATAAGTAGAAAGCACTAACGCCACCAAAATAACTGTATAGGCTGCTGCAAAACCAAAATTTTCACTGACAAAGCCCATGATCCAAGGGGATGTTCCATTTGATATCCCCATTCCAATTACGAATGCAGCAATACCTCTATCGGAACCTTGTGCAGTCGATGAAGCTTTGGCAATCGCAATTGATGCACCAGGTCCGATACCTGCGGCGGCAATGATCAAACCTGCCAAGGTAAGTGTCGGCGAACTAGCAAAGATGACTAGCAATACACCTGATGCAATTGCCATAAATGAGAAACGCCAGATGCGATGCAGATTATGTTCATCCTTAGTTGAAAGATAGATGCGAGTTAGAGCAACAAAATAAGGTGCCACCGTTGCAAATAAGACTGCTGATTTAACCTCTGAGCCGCGTTCAGTTAGAAGGTCCACCGCCCATGCCGAAAGTGAGAGTTCCATCGTGATCGTCAGGAAGGCGAAAATTAGAATTGCGATCATCGTCTTATTCCAGAGGATCTTGCTATCTGCATGATCTGGCTCTGGGCGGGCTTCTAATTCAGGGACAATCTTTAGCGCTACCAAACCAATTAGTACTGCGGTAGTTGCAACGGTTGTGCGCCAAGGAATATCAGCTTGCGTTGTTAGGCCAATAACTGTTGGTGAGACTGAAGCCATAAAAAGGCCAGCTCCGGTAGACCGAAACATATTCTTCATCGCCGTCTTTGAGTGCGCTCCCAAAATTGCCGTTGTTGTATTGCCGGCGATGACCGAACCAGTTGCAGTGAGAATTACGGCAGGTACTGAGAAATAGATATTTGGGCTAAGGCAATACACCAGTGAGCCCAGAATAAGCAGCGCCCAACCAAATCGAATTGTTTGATGGGCGGGCCTGCGATGTCCATGTCCTAACAAGATAAATGAGATAAAGACCAGCGCTGCCGCCCAGCCAATGTTGTGCCAACTTGCAATTACTCGAGTTAGATCAAAGTCACGTTTGATAAGTTGAATTGAAAATCCCAGTGAGCCCATTACATATGAACTCAAAGCGTTCAAGGTCACCAAGCGATGCACCAACTTGCGCGGCAGAGCTTGCGGCACCAAAACTCCCTCAAGTAGATTTTTAATCCTATAGGCAAATGTTTGCAAATAAAAAGCCCGCCGCAGTTACGCGACGGGCTTTTTAACGGGGTAGGTTAAAGAATTAACTGCAACCAGATGTATTTCCACAACCTTCACATACAAAACAAGCACCTGACATGCGCATCTTCACGCCGCATGTCATACAAAGTGGTGCATCTGATTTGATTCCCATTGACTCTAGGAGATCAGATGATGAACCAATTGTTCGTGCTAGTGGTGCTGGTTCAATTTTTACAGCCACAGGAGCCACCACAGGAGCAGCCGCTTGTGCTTTTGGGATATCAACACTCGCAGGTGCTGCATCTTGTGTGTACTCACCGGTTTCAAGGGCACGTGCGCGCTCTGAAGCTGTGAACAACCCCATGTTGCTACGTGTTTCAAATGGTAAGTAATCAAGTGCTAGACGACGGAAGATGTAATCCATCATGGACTGTGCCATGCGAATATCAGCATCATCTGTCATGCCTGCTGGTTCAAAGCGCAAGTTAGTGAACTTCTCAACGAATGTTTCTAGTGGAACTCCGTATTGAAGTCCGATTGAAACTGCGATTGAGAATGCATCCATTACACCGGCCAAGGTTGAACCTTGCTTGCCCAGCTTTAGGAATACTTCACCGAGTGCACCATCAGCGTATGCACCAGCGGTCATGTAACCCTCTGCGCCTGCCACTGAGAATGATGTTGTTGTTGCAGGACGTGCCTTAGGAAGGCGCTTGCGAACTGGCGCTGCTGCAACTTCTACAGGAGCATCTTTCTTCTTCGCCTTGCCATCAGAGAGAGGTTGTCCGACCTTGCAGTTATCGCGATAAACAGCGAGCGCCTTGATACCCATACGCCATGCTTCAAGGTGAACTTCTTCAACTTCTTCAACAGTTGCATCCTCTGGAAGGTTAACTGTCTTTGAAATCGCACCTGAAAGAAACGGCTGGCAAGCAGCCATCATGCGCACGTGGCCCATTGGAGCAATTGAGCGCGCACCGAGCGCGCAGTCAAATACTTCATAGTGCTCTGGCTTTAGCCCTGGAGCATCAATTACATGGCCATTTGCAGCGATGAATTCAACGATCGCCTCGATTGTCTCTTCGGCATATCCGAGTTTGCGAAGGGCTGCTGGAACTGTCTGGTTAACGATCTGCATTGAGCCGCCACCGACCAGCTTTTTAAACTTAACCAATGAGAAGTCAGGTTCGATACCAGTTGTATCGCAATCCATCATCAAACCGATTGTTCCAGTTGGTGCAAGCACAGAGATCTGCGCGTTGCGCCAGCCATTCTTATCGCCAGTTGCAAGACATGCATCCCATGCCTTATTGGCCTCTGTCCAGACATCCATATCAAGTGTTGTCGAAGTCTTTGCAGCAAATGAAGCCGCTGCATGCTTGCGCATTACACGTGCATGTGGCTGCGCGTTCTGTGCAAAGCCATCGTATGCACCAACAATGCCAGCGAGTTCTGCTGAGCGCTTATATGTTGTACCTGAGAGCAAGGATGTGATCGAACCGGCTAGTGCGCGTCCACCTTCTGAGTCATAGGCAAGTCCTGATGCCATAAGAAGGGCGCCAAGGTTTGCATATCCGATTCCGAGTTGGCGATAGGCGCGAGTTGTCTCACCGATTGCAACAGTTGGGAAATCTGCGAAACAGATTGAGATATCCATTGCGGTGATGATCATTTCGGATGCGCGAGCAAATGTCTTGGCATCGAATGAGCCATCTGATTTTAGGAACTTCATCAAGTTAAGGGATGCCAAGTTACATGATGAGTTATCTAGTGACATGTATTCAGAGCAAGGGTTTGACGCGTTGATGCGACCTGTCTCTGGAGTTGTGTGCCAATCATTGATGGTGTCATCGAATTGAACGCCAGGGTCTGCACATGCCCATGCAGCTTGGGCGATCTTGGTGAAGAGTGCGCGTGCATCAACTGTTTCAATAACTTCACCAGTTGAACGAGCTGTTAAACCAAACTGCTCACCGTTTTCAACTGCGTTCATGAATTTATCTGAAAGGCGCACTGAGTTATTCGCATTCTGATATTGCACACTGATTATGTCTTTTCCACCAAGATCCATATCAAAGCCAGCATCACGAAGGGCGCGAATCTTGTCCTCTTCGTTGACCTTGGTCTCGATGAATTCTTCGATATCTGGGTGATCAATATCTAGAACAACCATCTTGGCTGCGCGACGGGTTGCGCCCCCAGATTTGATTGTGCCAGCGGAGGCGTCAGCACCGCGCATAAAGGAGACTGGACCAGATGCTGTTCCACCTGATTTTAGAAGTTCCTTTGATGAACGAATACGTGAAAGATTTAGCCCAGCACCAGAACCGCCCTTGAAGATCATTCCCTCTTCGCGGTACCAGTTAAGGATGCTCTCCATCGTGTCATCGACCGATAAGATGAAGCATGCGCTTACTTGCTGAGGTGAAATTGTTCCGACGTTAAACCAAACTGGTGAGTTAAATGAGAAGATCTGGTGCATGAGCATATGTGTTAGCTCGTGCTCGAAGATCGTCGCGTCTTTATCTGTTGCAAAATAACCAAATTCTTTTCCGGCTTTTGTATATGTAAGAACTACGCGATCGATGACTTGCTTAAGTGACCATTCGCGATTTTCTGCCCCTACTGCCCCACGGAAGTATTTTGTTGTAACGATTGTTGAGGCGTTCACAGACCAAAAGTCTGGATACTCAACACCGCGTTGTTCGAAAACTGTCTCGCCTGTCTTCCAGTTTGACTGAAGAACATCGCGACGTTCCCACTTAACTTCATCGTATGGATGAATTCCCTCAGTTGTATAAATTCGTTCCATTGAAAGACCTGCGCCGGTCTTGCCTTTGGATGGTCGGTTGATGACCGTATCTGACATTTTATATTTTCCCGTCTTCTCTTAATTAACGATTGCTCGTTGTGATTTGATTAATTTTTAACGATGGGGCATCGCTTTGTACTTTTTCTGAGGAACTTGCGCTAGCTGATTTTGCGCTTTGGGAATTCGCGCTCGAAGGCACTGCTCGCAGTAACGCGATCTCGCCTTCGAAATCTTCAAGGGAGGTAAAGTTACGGTATACCGAGGCATAACGAAGGTAGGCGACCTCATCGAGTTCGCGAAGTGGCGCAAGGATTGCAAGTCCCACCTCTTGAGCTTCGATTTCAGCCTTGCCGGTGCGGCGAAGGGTCTCTTCAACGCGCTGGGCCAATAGGACTAGATTGTCATCGCCAACTGGACGACCTTGGCAGGCTTTGCGAACGCCAACCAAAACTTTTTCGCGAGCAAATGGCTCGGTTGCACCTGATCTTTTAATTATATTTAGAAGGGCTACTTCTTGAGTTGAGAAGCGCTCGCCACATTGTGGGCATTCGCGGCGACGGCGGATTTGTGTGCCATCTTCGATAGGACGAGAGTCAACGACTCGAGAATCATCGTGGCTGCAGAACGGGCAAATCATCTCGGCGTGTCTCCCTTCGAAATGCTAGATATTTCCCAAATTTAGATGTATTGGAGAACCAGCAAAACTACCCTAAAAATACTACTTATGGAAGTTTTCTTCGGTTCGACCCCTACATATAGTGGAACTATAAAGCAAATCTTTAGACTTTGCCTCTCGAGTAGGTAAATACCTGATGAACGGCGTGTCGCACTTTCTTTGTTTTAATCAATCAAGGGTGAAGCGGGATGCGCACCTTCTGGCCTGCCTGCAGATCAACGGAGGCCAGCGCATTTACAGATGCGATCTCATCGACCATGGCGCGCACATCCCCGCCTTCGGTCATACGTGAGGCGAGAGACCAGAGCGTATCGCCTGGGGCAACGGTGATCTCAATAAAGGATGTTGGGGCGCCAACTGAGTCAGTTGTGCCTGCCCCGGCGCGTAGGCCAAAGACGCTGGCCAGTACGACAGCCAGTGAGAGAACCAAGAGCGTACGAGCCAAGCGACCACGACGGTTTAAAGGAGCCCCGGACGAATTGGTTGCAAACCCTTGATTTATAAGGGCTTTAGCACTTGTTGCATTAAGTGAAATGGTGCTCATGGTTTTCTCCTGCTGGTACTACCTTGGGGAAGGTATCCGAACGCTTGTTCGAACAAGACCAATTAAACCCCAAGCCGCTGACATCGGCAAGTTATTTTCGAACATATGTTTGATTTTCTTTCAACTTCGTGCGAATATTGGCCTATGAGCAAAAAACCAGCCACCACCAGCAAAGTAAGTGAACTGCCCGACTCTGCCTCAGGCGAGCACGGACTCACCGCCCGCCAAGAGAAAATCCTGCAAGTCATCAGGGCCAGCATGCAAGATCAAGGTTGCCCACCTTCAATGCGCGCGATCGCAGCCGCCGCTGGCCTGAGCTCGCCCGCATCAGTTAAATACCAGCTCGAAATCTTGCAGGGGAAAGGCTTTATTACCGCCCACCCAACTCGTGGCGGCGTCCTTGAAGTATTGATGCCAGGTGAAAAATCCGAACTTGAAATAGAAGCCACAAAGAATGTTCCGTTGGTCGGACGCATTGCAGCAGGTGGCCCAATCACAGCAGAACAAAATGTCGAATCCACTTTCGCACTTCCTGAAACTTTGGTCGGCAAGGGCAATCTTTATATGTTGCAAGTTGTCGGTGAATCAATGATCGATGCCGCAATCTGCGATGGCGATTACGTTGTCATCCGCGAACAAAAAGATTGCAATAACGGGGAAATCGTTGCCGCGATGATCGATGGCGAAGCAACAGTAAAGACTTTCCAGCGCAAGGGTGGCCACATTTGGTTGCTACCTGCCAACCCAGCATTTCAGCCAATTAACGGCGATAACTGCGAGATCCTTGGCAAAGTAACTGCCGTAATGCGCAGCGTTCGTTAAAGAGTTAAGAAGATTTCCCCGCCAGTTTCAGTAACAACGTAACGACTTAGCCCATACGAGGCTGGCCCACGTAAGAGTGCTCCATCTTTTGCGCTAAATAAAGAATTATGTGCCGGGCACAATAATTCGCCTCCGCCGTTATCTTTAACTAAATAACCAGCATGCGGACATTCAGCAGATAAGGCGCGAAGGCCTGCGTTATCTCTGATTAAAACAATTGATGCAACCAACCCTGTGGTGCGCCCTCCTTGAAATACTTTTACAGTTCCCGCAGGAATTTCAGATGAGCTGGCTAACTTAATTTGACTCTTAGTTGGGCTCGCCGTTGGTGTTGGACTAGCCGATGGCGTAGCAGAAGCACTCGGGCTAGCCGATGGCGATGGTTTTGGCGTAGCAGAAGCACTCGGGCTAGCCGATGGCGATGGTGTGGCGCTCTTTACTGGCACAGGAACACCTTTGCCCCAAACTAATTTGCCACTTTTTTTAACGCAGGTAAATTTCTGATTGCGGTAAATAACGCTCTGCCCTAAGCGCGTGCACTTTAACTTTGGCACTTCGGCTGCAACGGCGGCGCCTGAAATAAATGTAATCACAGCGCCAAATAGGCCAACCATTAGATCTCTGCGGCGAAGAAACATAACGCAAGGATAGTTGCCATGCGCGGTAATCGCGCGTTGAGGCAGTGAACTTCCGGTTAACTCAACTCTAGATTGTTAGAAAAAGAGCGAGTATTCCCAGACCAATCAAGGCGATGGCAGCCACAATGGAATTTCTCTTGCCAAGGCGCTGTGGCGCACCGCCAATGCCGCTGGCGCGATCTTGATCCATATCTTTAATTACATTTATAAAGTGGGCAGCGCTTCCAAATATCGCTCCCCCAAGCCACATCCATATCGGCGGGGTAATTCCCTTTGAGATCGCAACACACGAAGGCAACGCTGCAAAGGCCAGCGCATATGGCAACCAAGAAAAGCGGTTGTATTTAAAGTAGAAGTTATAGGCAACTCCCATTGAAATACCAAACATATAGACAAGCCCGCCTTTAAATCCAAGTGGCCCAAAAAGATTTGCAACAAATGAGAATGGCACCATAAAGCGCAACCACTTTGTTAAATATGGCCGCGTGATTAGCCCGGCAACCAATGGTTTCTTTACCCGGTTATGTTTTAAATCATCCTCATAGTCATATAAATCATTGCTCCAACCAACCACTAACTGACCAGTGAATACCCCGAAGGCGATAACAAAGGCGGGGCCTTCCCACCAGTAATAAGCGGCAAAGAACCAAGAAATTGAAGTAACAATTAACGTTGGCCCAAAGTGTGATGCCTTTAGCAGCCCGGCAATTGCAGCCATTTAAATCGATTTATTACGCTTTGAAGATATGACCCCGGTATTAAAACCCGCCAGGTTAAGTCCACCTGCAAAGCGCGCATGTTCGATCTTTAAGCATTTATCCTGCACAACGTTAAGCCCTGCAGCCACACCACGTTCGGCCGATACCTCATCGGATATCCCCAGCTGCATCCAGAATGTCTTTGCCTTAAATGCAATTGCCTCATCTAAAACACCTGGAATATCTGATGCCTTTCTAAAGACATCAACAATGTCAATTGGTTCTTTGATATC
>SHVF01000036.1 GCA_009691135.1 Candidatus Planktophila sp. | reverse complement strand
AAAGGGCCCGGCTTCGGAAATAACGTTTCCCACTCTCAGGTAAAGACACGCCGTCGTTGGAATCCAAATATTCAACGTATTAAGACACTCGTTGGCGGAAGCACCAAGCGTCAAAATGTCTGTACTTCTTGCCTTAAGGCCGGCAAAGTAACGCGCTAATTAAGCGCTCTTACTTCTTCTTATAACCGGCTGGGCAAGTTGGCTTAACGCCAGTCACCTTCTTTAACACATTTGCCTTTAAGCAAGAAATTGTCGTTGGCAAGGAGGCTACGCACCTTTAGGAAGTGAAATGCTTACATTTGCCGCGGAGACGCCAACTGTTAAGGCGGCAATCGCAAAGATCACAGAAGAGACACTAGCCAAAATAGAGGTGCGTTTCATGTGTCAAAATTATCGCCTGACCAATATGTAGGCAACGGCAACGCACTGAATTTCAGGTGTATAAATAAAAATAAAAAACGGTTATGGGTGCATAAAAATGCCGTACCTTAATTAAAAATGACGCCAAGCGATGGTTTCTACCCCTGTAGGCAGATTTTGGATGCCTGCGCCAACGACAACTTCTCCAATCAAAATTCCTGGCAGATCTACCCCGGTTGCCAATAGGACGTGATCCTCTCCCCCTGCAAAAATCCATTTCCAAATATCCATCCCTATCGCGCGAGATAGGGATTCAAGTTCAACGAATTCAGAGCAGGATTGAATCTTAGATAAATCAAATTTAAAGGCAACCTTTGAACTTTCCGCCATCTGTTTCGCCTGAATTACTAGGGCATCGCTCACATCACACATTGACGTTGCCCTAGTTGCATCAAATTTATAATCAATTGTTGGATTCTTATATTCACGTACAGCTACAGCATGCGAATCGGTTGCTGAAATCAATTTTGATTCCATAATCGCCAATCCAGCTGCTGACCAACCGGTCAGCGAAGATAGATAAACACCATCTCCTACCTTCGCGCCCTTGCGTGCAACTGGTGAATCGCAATGGCCAATAGCAGACATAGAAATTACAATCTTTTCACTACGCGATAAATCTCCTCCGATAACCTGCAAACCAGCCAAATCAGCCTCAAACTTAATTCCTTTCGCCAAGTCTTCAATCCATTTAATATCTTCGCTTCCCGTCAAGGCGACAGCGATCAATAAGTAATGCGGAGTTGCACCCATTGCCAAAATATCTGCGGCATTCGCAGCCGTAACTTTTCGACCGATTTCAAAGGCAGTTGACCAGTCGGTTCGAAAATGAACTCCTTCAACGGCCATATCCGTTGTCATTACTTGACGCTTATATGTGCCGGCAACAACAGCGGCATCGTCACCAATACCAATTTCTACGCGCGGGTCAGTAGTTGCAAAAATCTCGCGAAGTCGAGAGATCACCTGCGCTTCGGTAAAGGCCCCCGGACTATTTGCCATAGCGCCAAGACTAGAACATGGAGTACCTTTGTGGTCATCTTCAAAGGCGAAGTGCTCACGAGAAAGGCATCACCACCATGTCAGTCCAGGCATACATTTTGATTCAAACCGAAGTTGGCAAAGCATCAAGCGTTGCTAAATCTGTATCTGCTATCCCCGGCGTCACATTGGCTGAAGGAGTTACAGGTCCATACGATGTAATCATGCGCGCTGAAGCTCCATCAATGGAAGATTTTGGCCGCGTGATCTTATCAAAAGTTCAAGCAGTGCCAGGTATTACTCGCACGTTGACTTGCCCAGTTACTTACTAATTCCCCAGCACGCCGTTATTGCGATTTAGTGCTGCCTGCAACAAGTGGGTAACTGTTTGCGAATAAGTAACGCCGGTTGCTGCCCACATCTTTGGGAAGACCGATGTAGAAGTGAAACCTGGCATAGTATTTAATTCGCTGATAATAATCTCGTTATTTGGCGTTAAGAAGAAATCCACTCTTGCTAAGCCTGAGCAACCTAGTGCGATAAATGCTTCAATCGCTTTTGCCCGGATTTCATCGGCGATCTTCTGATCTATTGGTGCTGGCAGTTCGATAGTTGTGGCGCCATCTAAGTACTTGGCTTCAAAATCGTAGAACTCGTACTTGGCATCAATCTTGATCTGACCAACCAGGGATGCTTTTGCCTCACCATTTATTTCTAGTACTGCGCATTCCATTTCAAATCCACAAATTTCCTGCTCGATTAGCGCCTTGGTGTCAAAGCGATACGCTTCAACGAGTGCGCCGCCAAGGTCGGTGGAAGATTTAACTTTGGTGGTTCCTCGCGATGATCCACCGCGCGCGGGTTTTACGAAAACTGGATAGCCCAATTGATCGGCAGCACTTTGAATTGCTACTTTGTCTTTCTGCCAATCAGTTGCTCGCGCAACGAAACCAGCGGCAACCTTAATCCCGTGAGATGCGAAGATCGGTTTAGCAAAAGATTTGTCCATTGCAACCGCCGATGAAAGAACGCCAGAACCCACATAAGGAATATTTGCCATTTCCAATAAACCCTGGATCGTTCCATCTTCTCCGTATGGGCCATGTAAAACTGGAAATGCGATATCAATATTTAAATTCGCACCAGCAGCGCTAAATCCATCCACGCCAAGCGTTACGGAGGTACCAGCCTCAGGAACAGTTGGAAGTGTTGTTCCATCGATTGAAAGTGGATGATCTTGTGCAAGGAGAAGCCATTTACCTAATTTGCTGATTCCGAGTAAAACCGGTTCATAGGTGTTGCGATCAATTGCAGAGAGGACTCCCCCAGCAGAAGTGCAGGAAATCTCGTGTTCGCTGGACCTGCCGCCACAGATAATGGCTACGCGTTTTTTCATCGAATGAAGTTTTCGGCTTTGGTGGTGATCTCCATTAAACGTTGCAGCGCCTCATCTGGATTAAGTGATCCATTTACGATGTCGGCAACAGATTCGATTACAGGAACTTCAATTCCGACGCGGTGCGCAATTTCAACAATCGCACCTGATGAGGCAACGCCTTCAACCGTCTTAGCCCATTGGCTAAGCGCCGTCTTCATAGAACCTGTCTTACCTAACAATTCACCAAAAGTTCTGTTGCGGGAAAGTGGAGATCCGCAGGTTGCGACAAGATCGCCCATACCAGCAAGTCCAGCTGCGCTAAGTGGGTCTGCGCCATGTGCGGCGCATAAGCGAGCTACTTCATTTAAACCACGAGTAATTAACAACGCTTGCGTGTTCTCGCCATAGCCCATACCGATTGAGATGCCGACTGCAAGGGCGATTACATTCTTAATCGCACCAGCTAGTTCGCAACCAAGTAAATCAACTGATGTGTAAACGCGGTAATACGGTGTGCGAAATAGCGCACGTACTTCTTCAGAGGTCACTTGGTTTGTTGCAGCCGCGACGGCGCCAGCAGGTTGGCGAAGGATTAACTCATCTGCCAAGTTTGGGCCTGTAATCAAAGCCATACGATGTGGGCCAAGAACATCTTGCATAACTTCTGTCATGCGAAGCTGCGTGCTGATCTCAATACCTTTGAGCGTACTAACGATTAAGCAATCTTCTGAAAAATGGGGCTTCCAGGATTGTAAAGTGCTGCGTAATTGTTGAGATGGAATTGCTAGGACATAATTATTGCTGAATGCAAAAGTCTCGGCTAAGTCTGTAGTTGCACGCACTTCATCAGGCAGCACATTGCTGCCGATATATTTAGAGTTGGTATGACTGGAATTGATTTCGTTCACAACGTCTTGGTTGCGGCCCCACAGCAGAACATCGTTTCCGGCATCGCAGAGAACTTGTGCCAGAGTTGAACCCCAGGCGCCTGCTCCAAATACCGAAACTTTGCTCATTGCTACTTCATCCCTCGCTCTTTAACGATTCTTCTTGAAATTGCCAATACGTGGCAATTCAGATGTGTGTGGGTCAAAGATTACTTCAGGACGCTTCTGGCCACGAATTTCCTCGAGCAATTTAGTGATTTCCAGCATGACTTTGGCAGTTGCTTCAATCAGCGCCTGCGGATCATCGGCCTTTCCCTGCCAAGGCGAAAGGTCAACGGGTTTGCCAGCAACAATTGTGATTTTGGTGCGGGGAAATAGCTTTAGCTTCTTTGAATATGTAGGCATTAAAACTTGTGAGCCCCACTGTGCAATTGGAATCACTGGGGTGTTGGTAGACAGTGCAAGTCGGGCCAAGCCAGTCTTGGCAATCATCGGCCAATGATCTAGATCGCGAGTAAGCGTTCCTTCTGGATAAACGCCGAGTAAGTGTCCGGATTCCAACAATCGTTTGGCATGATCAACGGCCTTGCCCGCATTCGGCGTCTCTCGTTCGACTGGTACTTGTCCCGCAGCCAGAATAATTCGGCCAATGATTGGCACTTTAAATACGCCGACTTTGCCCAAGTAACGCGGGGCTCTTCCGTTTCTGAAAATAAAATGTGTCAAATTCAAAACATCAAAATACGACAAGTGATTGCTAGCAACGATTGCGGCGCCGGTTTTGGGGATGTTCCCCGCACCGATCCAAGTTCGTTTTGTTATCAGGCTAATCATTGGAATCAATATGCCAGCACCAATTTTATATGCGCGATTTGTCCCGAGTGGAAAACCTGTTGGTGGCGCGTAAGAAACACGCATTTCGGCCATAACTAAATCTTAGTGGGCAAAGAAAAACTGGGGCCAGCAAACGCTGGCCCCAGTTTAATTAAATTTGAAGAAATTGTCAGAGAAGTGAAAATTAACGCTTTTTTGCAGCCTTCTTAACAACTTTCTTAGCTGCTGGCTTGCGCTTTGCAACCTTCTTAACAGCCTTCTTTACAGTCTTCTTAGCTGCTGGCTTCTTCTTGGCAACCTTCTTTGCTACTGGCTTAGCAACTGGCTTTGGTTCTGGCTTTGGAGCCGGACCCAGCTTGCGCTCACCTGAGATGACATCCTTTAAACCTTTTGCAGGAAGGAAACGTGCCTTCTTCGAAGCTTTGATTTTGATTGTCTCGCCTGTGAATGGGTTTCGCCCCATACGTGCTTTGCGATCAACTTTCTTGAACTTACCGAAATCGTTGATCATTACATCTTCACCCTTTGACATGGTGCGTGTAATTGTGTCGAAAACGATTTCTACAGCGTGTGCTGCTTCTCTCTTGCTGTCGTTGAAGTGTGGGGCCAACGCGGCAATAAATTGTGCCTTATTCATCTAAATCCCCTTAGATTTAAGCGTAAATTAAGCGTTTGCTTAACTTGTGGCTAAAACTTAAACCTTTTAATAGGATGATAGCGATATTGAGGTGGGCGTGTCGCAATTTAATATTTTGAATAAATCGCTCTTTTTATGCGTAAAAAACCCTCATTTAGAAGTTGAGGGTTGAACAGAAAATGCTCATCCCATTTAGGAAGTGAGAGTTTTGCGCTGGTTTTCACGCTTAAATTTGCGCGAAAAGTTTTCCTTCACAAATTAAATGCGAATTGGCAGTGTTAATGGCTTATAAGCAGGACGCTTGGCCTCGAAAGAATCGATCGCATCGGTGTGCTTTAGCGTTAAACCGATGTCATCAAGGCCTTCCATCAAGCGCCAACGGGTGTAATCATCTAATTCAAAGGCAACCGTGGCTGCGCCATAAGAAACGGTGCGTGTTTCCAGATCTACTGTAATCGAAGTCATTGGATTGCTCTCAATTGCGCTCCAGATCGCCTCCACCGCATCCTGCGGCAAGATCACTGTTAGTAGGCCGCCCTTTAGTGAATTGCCACGGAAGATATCGGCAAAACGGCTTGAGATAACGACTTTGAAACCATAGTTCTGTAGCGCCCAAACAGCGTGTTCACGTGATGAGCCAGTTCCAAACTCAGGGCCTGCGACAAGGATTGTTCCACTTTTATATTGCGGTTGGTTTAAAACAAACTCTGGATCGTTGCGCCAAGCGGCAAAAAGACCATCTTCAAAACCGCTACGAGTAACGCGCTTTAGATAAACGGCAGGAATGATCTGATCGGTATCGACATTGCTACGACGTAGCGGAATTGCGGTACCGGTGTGTCTAACAAATTTCTCCATGGCCGTTTCCCTTCCTACAAATCTGCCGGTGATGAGAGCGTGCCGCGAATTGCGGTAGCTGCTGCAACTAACGGGCTTACTAAGTGCGTACGTCCACCCTTGCCTTGGCGTCCTTCAAAGTTACGGTTGGAAGTTGATGCAGCACGTTCCCCAACTGAAAGTTGATCGGGATTCATTCCAAGGCACATCGAACAACCTGCGTTGCGCCATTCTGCGCCAAAGTCTAGAAATACTTTATCTAGGCCTTCTTTCATCGCTTGCTGACGAACTCGTTCAGAACCCGGAACAACTAACATGCGAAGCTTTGGCGCAATTTTCTTGCCTTCCAAAACTGATGCTGCCGCACGCAAATCTTCAATGCGGCCATTGGTGCAAGATCCCAAGAAAACGGTGTCAATGGCTATCTTTTTAAGAGGTGTGCCAGCGGTTAGCCCCATGTATTCAAGAGCACGTTCTGCTGCCCCACGTTCTTCTGAATCTTTAATATCTGCCGGATTTGGAACAGATCCATTTAGTGGCAAGCCTTGTCCCGGGTTTGTTCCCCAAGTTACAAATGGCTCAAGCACATCTGCATCGAGTGTGATTTCCAAATCAAATTTAGAATCGCTATCTGTAAAGAGCGTCTGCCAGTACTTCTGCGCTGTTTCGAAATCTTCAGGTGCGTGTGGCTTGCCCTTGATGTAATCAAAGGTCTTTTGATCAGGTGCGATCAAACCAGCGCGCGCGCCAGCTTCAATCGACATATTGCACACTGTCATGCGGCCTTCCATGGAAAGGTCGCGAATAGCAGAGCCGCGGTATTCAATGATGTAACCCTGTCCCCCGCCGGTACCAATCTGAGCGATGATCGCCAGAATAATATCTTTAGCGGTTACACCTGGCTTAAGTCTTCCTTCGACATTTATCGCCATGGTCTTGGGGCGACTTGATAGCAGAGTCTGTGTTGCAAGAACATGTTCTACCTCAGAAGTTCCGATGCCGAAGGCAATTGCACCAAAGGCGCCGTGGGTTGAAGTATGCGAATCACCGCAGACAATTGTCATGCCTGGTTGCGTGATTCCGAGCTGTGGTCCAACTACGTGCACAACGCCTTGATCGGCATCGCCAAGTGAGTGGATACGAAGTCCAAATTCCTTCGCATTATTGCGCAAGGTATCGATCTGCAACTTTGAGACAGGATCTGCGATCGGCTTTAAAATATCAATTGTTGGGGTGTTGTGATCTTCCGTTGCAATAGTTAAGTCAGGTCGGCGCACTTTGCGACCAGCAAGTCGCAGACCATCAAATGCTTGCGCACTTGTTACTTCGTGGACTAACTGCAGGTCGATATAGAGCAGATCAGGTTCACCTTGTGCCGAGCGAACGATGTGGTCATCCCAAATCTTCTCTGCCAGTGTTTTACCCATAATCGACTTTCACTCCCTAAATCTTGCATCTCATAAGATGGGATGCTAATCTCGCTGCGTGGATAAGAAGAATAGCGGAGTTGGCGTTCTAGATAAAGCGGTAACCATCTTGGGCACGCTGGAATCTGGCCCGCACTCACTGGCAGAGCTAGTTGCCGCAACCGGCATCGCTCGCCCCACCGCCCACCGTTTAGCAGTTGCCCTTGAGCACCATCGCCTCGTAACGCGCGATCTGCAGGGCCGTTTTGTACTTGGACCGCGCTCCGCCGAACTCGCCGCTGCAGCTGGCGAAGATCGACTATTAGCCGCTGCTGCACCCGCTCTTGCTGCGTTGCGCGATGCAACAGGTGAATCCGCACAGCTTTATCGCCGCCAAGGAGATATCCGCATCTGCGTTGCAGTTGCAGAACGTTTATCTGGACTTCGCGACTCAGTTCCAGTTGGTGCATCTCTAACAATGCAGGCCGGATCTGCTGCACAAATTTTATTGGCTTGGGAAGACTCGGAAAAAATTCATCGCGGTGTGAAAAATGCACGCTTCACCGCAGCGCACCTAGCTGCTGATCGCCGTCGCGGTTGGGCGCAATCTGTTGGCGAACGCGAGGCGGGTGTGGCATCTGTCAGTGCGCCGGTTAAAGGGCCTAATGGAAAAGTTATTGCAGCAGTTTCAATCTCAGGACCTATCGAGCGCTTAGGTCGCCAACCAGGGCGCGTACATGCAGCCGCCGTTGTTGCAACGGCTGCTCGTCTGACGGAGTATTTGGCGAAGAGTTAATTACTTAAGATATCCAACTCTTTTAACACCTGAGAAATAGTTCCGAAGCCAAAACCTTTACGTTGTAGTAACGATTGAATTCTGCGCACCTGCACCTCTGGTTCAAGACGTGACATTGTGTTGTATTTTTTAAAGGCAAGATCAAAGGCGCTGCGATATTCGCTATCGTCATCTATCTCATCAAGTGCTTCATCGATCGCGCTCTGCATTACGCCCTTTTGACGAAGCTCCCCCGCAATAATGCGCTTGGAGATCTTCTTATGGTTATGGCGTGACTGCGCCCACGCTTTGGCAAATTCTTCATCGTTAACGAGGCCAGCTTCTTGAAGCCGGAAGATGATCGCTTGCGCAACATCATCTTCTACGCCACGGGTCTTAAGGTGAGCGAGAAGCTCGCCCTTACTTTTCGCACGAGTAACCAGAGCGTTTAGCGCAATGGTGTGTGCTACTTCGTAAGGGTCAGAGCCTTCGCCACCGTTCTTAGAAGATCTAGGAACCTTTGCAAAATCAAGGCTAATTAGAAATCAACCTCTGCAGCAGCTTCATCGATCGCCGCAACGAGTTCGGCATCAACTTCGATCGGCACAAAGTGTGCGCGAATCTTGCCTTCGATCTCATTTGCTAGATCTGGATTATCGAGAAGGAATGAGCGTGAATTCTCTTTACCTTGTCCCAATTGATCAGCCTCGTATGTGTACCAAGCGCCAGCTTTCTTAACCACACCGATTTCAACGCCGAGATCGATAAGTGAACCCTCGCGTGAAATACCTGTGCCGTAGATGATGTCGAATTCTGCTTGCTTAAATGGTGGAGCCATCTTGTTCTTAACAACCTTAACGCGGGTGCGGTTACCGACTGATTCGTTGCCATCTTTAAGAGTTTCAATGCGACGGATATCAAGGCGAACTGATGCGTAGAACTTAAGTGCCTTACCACCGGTTGTTGTTTCAGGTGAACCGAAGAATACACCGATCTTTTCACGGAGCTGGTTGATGAAGATCGCAGTTGTCTTTGATTGGTGAAGTGCGCCAGTGATTTTACGAAGCGCCTGTGACATAAGGCGTGCTTGCAAGCCCATATGTGAATCGCCCATTTCGCCTTCAATTTCAGCGCGTGGCACAAGTGCTGCAACTGAGTCAACGACAACGAGATCGAGTGCACCAGAACGGATCAACATATCCATGATCTCAAGTGCTTGCTCGCCAGTATCTGGTTGTGAAACAAGAAGAGCGTCAATATCAACGCCAAGTTTCTTTGCATACTCTGCATCGAATGCGTGTTCAGCATCGATAAATGCGCAGATACCGCCAGCTTTTTGTGCATTTGCAATTGCATGCAAGGTAAGAGTTGTCTTACCTGAAGATTCTGGTCCGTAGATTTCTACGATACGTCCGCGTGGCAATCCACCGATACCGAGTGCGATATCAAGGGCGATTGAACCGGTTGGGATAACTTCAATGATCGTGTTTTGACGATCAGACATTTTCATTACTGCGCCTTTTCCAAATTGACGTTCAATCTGAGCGAGCGCGGTGTCGAGCGCCTTTTGGCGATCGGATGTGTTTTTTTCTTCGGCTTTATTTGCTTTATCAGCAGCCACGTTGTTCTCCTTTAGATAAGAACGTCTATGCATTGCGCATATTCGTTGGTAGTCGGCCCAGAAGGTACGGAACTCCAGCGACGGCCTACGAGGCTTATAGAGAGCCTGTGGGCGGATGATGGAACCGCTCTGGTTGTGCAGGGATAACTTTATCCGAACATCTGTTCGAAAGGTAGCAGGCGCCACTGACAACGCCTTTAGGCGTGTCGCCATGGGAGGATGCCCACGTGTTGATCCTGCTGCCGCCATCTGAGAAGAAGAGCGCGACGGTCAAGCCCACACCCGCCATTTCGGTCTATACCGGCGTTTTGTATCAGGCGCTGGATTGGCCCAGCCTGTCCACGGCAGCCAAGAGACGTGGGGCGGGATCGGTTGTGATTATCTCGGCCAAGTACGGAGCCGTTCGGCCAGATCAGTTGATTGAAAGCTACAAAGAGAAGATCGATAACAAGGCGATGCGCGCACCGGTCGGCAAAATCCTGGATGCGATAAGTACGGGCTTAATTGTGGACTGCCGCTCATCGACTTACAAAACAGTCTGGCACTCCCCCGTTGAGAAAACTGTTGAAGTTCGCATCTCAACTGTTGTAGATGGCGTGCGCACAGTCATCACTCATATGTCTAAGAAAACC
>SHVF01000035.1 GCA_009691135.1 Candidatus Planktophila sp. | reverse complement strand
CGATCTGGCCTTTGATGTGGGCGATATTGGCTGCAGATCCAGTGGACATATTGTCCAAGATCGAGACCTGGTGGCCTTCTTTAAGCAGGGCATCACAGAGGTGAGAACCGATAAATCCGGCTCCACCGGTGATGAAAACGCGCATGGGGTGAAGTCTATCCTGCAGGGTTGGCGCAGCCTAGTTATGGAAAACATACGGCGATTTTACTTATCCACAATGCGCGCTATATTTGTGGGGTACACAATTAAATCAATTATTTCGTAGTAATCCATGTAATGCCAACATTTTTAGAAAGGCTCATAAGCGATGGCATCTAAAGTGAAAGTGAAATATACCTTTGGTCCTGATATTGACCTATCAAAAACTGTTGTCCTGGGCAAAAACGGTAAGCGAATCGCTAATGCTCGCGCGGAAAGATTGGCACTTGCAGCGGTTGACAAGGTAGTGGGGAGACCGTCTTTGACGGCAAAATCTGTGGAGTCCCCGCAAGTGAAAGTCCGAGTGCCAGCGAAGCTGAAGAAGGCTTTGGATAAAGAGGCGAAGCGCCGTGGCGAGACAAAGTCTGTAATTGTGCGAGAGGCTTTAGAGAAGTACTTAAAGAGCGCCTAACGGTTGTATGTGCGCTTTACTGAAGTAAACGTAGTTAAGCCAGAGATTGACGTTATCGAAGTATTTAACTCGAGACTCAAAGATCCATCTGCATTTATCTGAAGCGCAACTACGCCACGATCGCGGCTTGTGACGATGGTGTAACCAACTGGCCAAGGCGCCATACTTCCTGGAGGATTTGTGGCAACGCCAGCCGGTGGTGCATAGGAAAGTTGTGCAAGTGTGTATACAACCATTCCGCCCGATGCTGTTAATTTGTCTGGCGCTACTTGACCAGATGCGACAACAAGCACCGCTTGATCAGCATCACCCTTTGGATCACTCCACCAACCAGATGAAAAGACCCAAGCCTTTGTATCAACTTGGTGAGGCGCAATAGCAAGGTGGCTCCAGGAATAATCATTCTTTCCGGGCACGCTTCCGCTACCCAACATTGCAGTTGCATTTTCATAATCACTGTTTAATCTGCCGCCGTAACCATTTGTGCCGGCAAGGAACCAGTTACCAGATGCGGTTCCAGCAATATCGTGATCAATCTTTCCTACACGCGGCGAAGAAGTTTTTTGCAATTGCGCTTCCATCGCACTTCTAATCTCGCTTGTAAAGAACGGCAAGAAGTCAGCGGTGTACGGCTTCCAAGCATCTTGAGTTAAGTACGCCTGCGGATTCTGGAAACCCGGTAGCCAAATAGTTCCGTCAAAAACGTTGAAATCGAGCATATTTGCGGCCTGGCGCCCGAATTCCTCACCAGCCTTAACCTTTACATTGGCTTTGAGATAACCATTGTTGCTTGCCTGCGAAGCAAGAGATGCCAGCACACCAGTTACTTTATTCATAACCATGTAAACTGTATACACATTGCAACCGTGGTCAATTACAACACGATGCGAATTAGGTGATCCAAGGTTTGATACTTCTGTTATTACTCCATCTGCTGGTGCGGTGACTGCTACATAATCGGCAGCTGTTAGCTGAGATGCGGATTTAGAGAGTGATTTCAGACCAAGGTAGGCGTGATCAATTGGTGTTACGTGTCCGCCAATCATGTATCCGTAAGGAATTGATGGGGCTAATTGATCTAGCGGCAAGACTGGGGAAGTGAACTTAATAGTTGATGGTGAACATGTTGGTTCTTTTGCACTTGGCCCACCAAGTACTTGGGCAAGAGTCGGATACCAATCAGGACGAGAGGTGTATCCATTTGTTGGAGTCTTTGGGACATCTGCTGCAAGAACGTAACTAACTTTCCCATTTTTACAAATAGCGGTGATGGATCCATTCCATCCGATTTCACCATTTTTACTGCAAGATGAGCCGAGCTCACCTAATTTGAAAGCAGTGTTTTGGTTGTTTCCGCTTCCTCCTCCACCACTAGCGCCTCCACCGCCGCTACCGCCGCTACCGCCGCTACCGCCTCCTCCACCACCAGTTCCAGATCCACCACCACTGCCTTGTTGTGCTTGTGGTCGCCATGAACTTTTTCCATCGCCGCCTTTAGTGCAATACAAAGTTGTTCCGTTTGCACTCTTTGTTGGTGCGCTGCCTTCAGTGCAGAGAAAACCTTCTGAAGCGCTTTTATTGGCAGCGGGCTTAGCGGATGCAACACCTGCGTTCCAAACCAACTTGGATCCTTTTTTCACACACGTGAATGTCTTGTCTGCGAAATTAACCTTTTGATTCACTTTCATACATGCAGCGCCAGATTTTGGATTAGCGGCATCAGCACTTTGAGTGCCAAATAGGACGATTGTCGAAGCTAAGGCTAGGGCGAGGATCTTTTGCATAAAAAAAGGTACTCCTAGGCAGCTGGGGATGCCTAGAGGTTCAAGGTTACAAGTTAGTTAATTAATAGGCTCAACCCTTAATCTTGGCCCATGGTTGAAACGACGGGCGGCTTCACAAGCGCAGGGTTGGCTCGCGAAGCCGAGGCTTTACTTCTACCCTCACTCACGCAGGCGCAGGCGATTGAAATTGGCGAGATCGCGTTCGCTAAGGCAAGTGCGCGCGCATTTCCAATCATTGTGGAAGTTCGCTTGGGTGACTGGACTGTATTTAAAGTTGCGCTCACCGGTTCAACAACCGATAACGATTCTTGGTTGGCGCGTAAGGCGCGCGTTGTAATGGCAACAGGTAAATCAACGATGCACGAGCGCGTGAGCGCTGAAGAACGCGGCGTTGATTGGCATGCGGAAACTGGTTTGAGTGAAGAGCTACATGCAATTCATGGTGGCGGTTTGGCGTTAAATGTTGCGGGTCAAGGTTTGACAGGGATTTTATTAGTTAGCGGATTGCCACAAGTTGAAGATCATTTACTTGGCGTTGAAGTGATTACCGAATATTTGGCGCGACAGGGAGAAAACGCATGAGCATCTGGGTTTGTGGAGAAGTATTAATTGATTTATTGCCGGGTACACCAGAACGCATTGCCGTTGTTGGCGGCGGGCCTGCAAATACTGCAAAGGCACTGGCGCGACTTGGGCACAATGTTCACTTTATCGATGGTATTTCAACTGATGACTATGGAGTTAAAGCACGCGCTGAATTATTGGCCGATGAAGTTAAGTTAGATCTTGCGCTAACAAGTGATAAACCAACTTGTTTAGCAATAGTCACACTTGGTGAAGACCGCAAAGCCAGCTATGAATTTAAAATAGATGGCACGGCAACCTTCGATTTTGATTTGAACTGGTTGCCAGACCCTTCAGTACATAAGCCAAATGTGCTGCATATCGGCACCTTGGTAACCATTGTTGAGCCTGGGGCCACAGTGCTCTATGACTGGGCGCTGCAAGTGGCTGAATTCGCACCGATTGTCTTTGATCCAAATATTCGCCCGTCGGTGATGGGCGATCGCGATAGATATCAGGCCGCCGTCGAGAAATGGGCAGCTATTTCCAGCGTTATTAAGGTCAGCGATGATGATTTAACTTGGTTGTTTCCAGGTCAGCCATTTGAAGAAATTGCTAAGCGTTGGGTTGCAGATGGTGCCGCACTAGTTGTTGTCACAAGAGGTGTTAACGGATCAATTGGTTATACCGAAGGTGGCGTTGAAGAAGCCCACGGTGTGAAAATTAATTTGGCTGACACGGTTGGCGCAGGCGACACAGTTGGCGCCATTATCGTGGAAGCGATGATTCAAGATGGAATTTTATCTTTGCAAGGTGAAGGCTTGAAGAAAATACTTACTCGCGCCGCCGCCGCTGCTGCGATCACATGTTCTCGTGCCGGGGCGCAGCCTCCATATAAGCACGAGCTATCGAAAATCTAAAGCGGAGCACAATGCAATACATCGATGATGCTGAATTTCAGATCGCAATAGATTTAGATAACGGTGCGCGCATTTCATCGATTACTTGGCGCGACTTGCAATTCACAGTTCCCTATCGCGGAGGGCCTTTGGATTACGGTTGGTATGCGATGGGTCCTTGGGCTGGGCGAATTCGCGATGGGATCATGTTTGACGCAGATGGTGAAGAAATTCAGTTACCAACAAATGTAATGCCGCCACATGCAATCCACGGATTTGGTTTCACATCTTCCTGGCAAGAAATTGGTCCAGGTCGCTCTTTACTGCATCTGCCAAAACCATATGGCGGAGCAACTTTTGAGCAGACTATTGAAGTATTAGATGATGCTGTGCGCTGGTCACTGGAATACGATCCGGGTGATTGCACATTGCCAGCATGGTTTGGAATGCATCCTTGGTTTGCACGCGATCTAGATCGTGGAGGCAGCGCCGAGATTGAATTTAAGGCAGCAAAGATGCTAAAGCGCGATGATGAAGGAATGCCAACCGGTGAATTTGTTGCCCCATCTAGCGGCACTTGGGATGATGCATTTACCGAAATACAAGGCGTTCCGGCTGTGATTTGGGAAGATGCTGCGCGCATTGATGTTGAATCTGATGCGCCATGGTGGGTTGTATATAACGAGGATTCTGATGGCGTTTGCATTGAACCGCAGACCGCACCGCCTGATGCGCAGAACTTAGGGATAAGTGGTGAGCATTACATAGAAGCTTTATTTGTATTCTCTGAAGCGTAATTTAAGGCAAACTAGGATTAAGGCATGTCAACACAAATTAGCCGCACACATCTGGCAAAACTTCGCAAAGTTGAAGAAGCACGCTTCTTAGCAAGCCATAAGAAGAGCTCGGAAGCATTTGCTGATTCGCGCAAAGTTATGCACGAAGGTGTGCCGATGTCATGGATGGCTAAGTGGCCCGGTGCTCATCCGGTATTTGTGAAAGAGGCAAAGGGTGCCAGGTTCACAGATATCGATGGCAATACCTATATTGATTTTTGCTTAGGTGATACCGGTTCAATGACGGGCCATTCACCGGATGCAACTGTTGCCGCGATTAAACGTCAGGCTGATATCGGAATCACTTCGATGTTGCCGACTTTGGATGCGGCCATTGTTTCTAAGGAACTTGCTGCGCGTTTTGGTCTGCCTAAGTGGCAATTCACGGTGACTGCAACAGATGCCAATCGTCACGTGATTCGTTACTGCCGCCTTATAACTGGCCGAACCAAAATCATTGTGATCGACCGTTGTTATCACGGAAGTGTTGATGAAACATTTGCAACGTTAGATGGCGCGGGAAACACGGTTAAGCGCGAAGGAAATCTTGGTGCTCCGGTTGATCTCGATGTCACAACTCGCGTTGTTGAATTTAATGATTTGGCTGGGATGGAAGCCGCGCTTGCCCATGGTGATGTTGCGGCAATTTTGATGGAACCTGCAATGACAAATGTTGGAATTGTTCTGCCTGAAGATGGCTATTTAATGGCGGTTCAAGAGTTGGCCAAGAAATATGGCGCGCTCTTGATTATTGATGAGACCCACACAATTTCTGTTGGTCCTGGTGGAATGACGCTAGATCTTGGCTTAAAACCTGATTTCTTAACTATTGGTAAGGCAATTGCTGGTGGTATTCCAGTTGGCACATTTGGAATGACTGAAGATGTTGCAAATTCAATTAAGAAGTTAGTTGAACTTGAAATCATTGATACCGGCGGAATCGGCAGCACATTGGCAGGCAATGCCATGTCACTTGCTGCAATGCGTACGACGTTAAGTGAAGTGTTAACAGCGGACGCGTTTAAAGAGATGATCGCACTTGGTGATCGTTGGAGTGATGGTGTTGATGCAGCGATTGCTGAATTTGATTTAGATTGGCATTGCAATCGTTTAGGTGCGCGCGGTGAGTACATCTTTAAAGGTAAGGCGCCACGTACTGGTCGAGAGGCGGCTGAATCAGGGGATTTTGAACTTGAGCAATATATTCACCTGCGTTTACTTAATGATGGTTTCTTACTTACGCCCTTTCACAATATGGCGTTGATGTCACCGGCTACAAGGGCTGCTGATGTTGACGCTCATACTGCGGCATTTCGCGCCATGTGCGCTGACTTAGTCGGCTAGTTAAAGCCAAGGCTGGTGTAGAGCGCTAAACCTTTTTCGTTATCTGCATCGACGTAAAGCATTGAACGTTTTAAACCTTTTTCGATCAAATAATTAATCGCAGTGACTGAAACTGCGCGGCCAATGCCTTTATGGGCATGGTCCGGATCAACTCCGACAACGTATAACTCGCCAACAGGATCTTGATTTACAAGGTCTTGATGGATCTTTGTCCAAGCAAAACCAACTACTTCATCTTCTTTTACAGCAAGAAAGAAACCTTCGGGATCAAACCAATTCTCGGTCATACGGTTTTCAAGATCTGCCAAAGCCCAATTACCTTGGTCGGGGTGGTTTGCGAAGATTTTATTGTTAAGGGCCAGCCAACGATTTTTATCTTTCGCAGGATCAAAGGTGCGGATTGTGTATTCGTGTTTTTTGGTGGCAAGTGGATCGGTGAGCGATCGGTGAATCTTAAGAATATGGCGCATAGCGGTTATAACCGCTCGGCAATTTGGCTCTCTTTACCGCCGTTTGGAAGTGTGAAGCGATAACCAACGTTACGTACAGTGCCGATAATTGATTCAAATTCTGGACCAAGTTTGGAACGTAGGCGACGGATGTGCACATCTACTGTGCGAGTGCCTCCGAAATAGTCATAGCCCCAAATTTCTTGCAACAACTGTGCGCGAGTAAATACGCGACCGGGATGTTGTGCCAAATACTTTAGAAGTTCGAACTCTTTAAATGTTAGATCGAGTGAGCGACCCTTGATCTTTGCTGTATATGTACTTTCATCAATTACAACTTCACCTGTACGAATTTCGCCAGCGCTTGGATCGGATGCAGTTATCGCTGCCAGGTATGTTCCGATTGAAATACGAATACGTGCATCAACTTCGGCGGGACCTGCGGTATCGAGAATGACATCGTCAACACCCCAGTCGGCGCTCATCGCAGATAAGCCACCCTCGGTTGTAATTGCGATTACAGGTGCACCAACGCCAGTTAACGTGAGCAAACGGGTGAGGTTCTTTGCTGCGGGCAAATCGCGACGCGCATCAACAAAGACGATATCCATTACTGGTGAATCAATTAGCACACTGGCCTCTGCTGGCAATATTTTTACTGTGTGTTGTAGCAAAGCAAGTGAAGGCAGAACTTCAGCGCTGGCGCCATTGGTATTTGTTAGTAGCAACACCTTGGCCATGGGCTCACCTTTCGCTCTACTTGAGTTCGTGATATCTAGTTAAGTAAGAGAGAATACTCCAGTGAAAACATTGATTCCACTTGCCTTCGTGCTGGTCTTGGCCACTGGATATGGCCTTTGGTATCAGCGCACGCGCGGAGAGTTTCGTAAGAAGAAGACAGTAAATGGGCCAAAGCTAACCGCTGCCATTGTTGGCACAGAACTTGGGGCTCGGGCAACGATGGTGCAATTCTCATCAGCCTTCTGCACGCCATGTCGGGCCACTAAGGTGTTGCTTGAAGATATGGTCAAAACGATGCCCGATGTTCACTACGCCCATATCGATGCTGAATCGCACCTAGAGCTTGTGCGCCAGTTAAATATCTTGTCGACCCCAACGACCTTGTTTTTAAATGGTGCCGGTGTTGAAGTAGGCCGTGCGATGGGCACGCCTAAACGTGTTCAAGTTCACGCAGCACTCGCCGCAATTCACTAACTCTGCTACTTGCGAATATTTCGCAACTAGCGTTATCGCTTAACCCTGCTTACTCTTTACCTATGTTCCGCATCGAAATCAGCTATTTCACAAAGCGTCGTGTGCTTGATTACGGTCGCTTAGCTGGCTCTATGTGTCGTGCTTAGTTTGCAACTTAAAAACTAATCCAACGACCCATAATCGATTTAAGTAAGGAATGAAAATGTCAGTGTCAATTGATG
This sequence comes from Candidatus Planktophila sp., assembly GCA_009691135.1. Classification (GTDB taxonomy): domain Bacteria; phylum Actinomycetota; class Actinomycetes; order Nanopelagicales; family Nanopelagicaceae; genus Planktophila. The sequence continues at coordinate 2,492 of SHVF01000035.1, read as the reverse complement.
CACGTGGACCACGATGGGCTGCACTAATTACAACATTTGTATTAGCTATTGCTCTTATAACATCAAGTGTTTGGCTGATTGCCTTCCAAGCGGTTGTCTTTGCAATCGGTGCACTTCGCGGACCACAGTTCACCCCGTATGCCTATATCTTTAAGAAGGTTGTAAAGCCGCGTCTTAAGTCACCGGTGACTTTGGAAGATGTACGTCCTCCGCAATTTTCACAAGCAGTAGGGCTAGCTTTTACACTTGTCGCGATTATTGGATCAGCAACTGGAGCCGGTGGGGCCTTTACAGTTGCAGTGGGGTTTGCACTTGCCGCAGCATTTTTAAATGCGGCATTTAATTTTTGCTTGGGTTGTCAGATGTATTTACTCATCTTGCGTGCTGCCAAGTAATTTCTTCATTTTCTATAGAACAACTAACTAATAACAGGAGATAAAAATGTCACGTGAAAAATCACTAGTAAGCGCCGATTGGGTCACTGAAAATATCAGCAATCCAAACGTTGTAATTGTGGAGGTCGATGAAGACACCACTTTGTACGAGCAAGGCCATATCCAAAATGCGATCACATTCCATTGGCGTGATGATCTGCAAGATGGCCTTATCCGTGATCTGATCTCGAAGGAGAAGTTCGAGGCCCTGCTTTCTAAGTCAGGTATCTCAAATGACTCAACGGTCATCTTGTATGGCGGCAATAACAACTGGTTTGCAACCTATGCCTTCTGGTATTTCAAGGTTTATGGCCACCAAGATGTGCGTTTGCTAGATGGCGGACGCAAGCGCTGGGAACTAGATGCTCGTCCATTTGTGACCGAAGTTCCAACTCGCACAGCAACTCGTTATGTTGCAAAAGATCGTGATAACTCGATTCGCGCATATCGCGATGAAGTAATTGCAGCTATTGGAGTCCTAAATATCGTAGATGTTCGCTCACCTGCAGAATTCAGTGGCGAACTAGCGGCTCCTGCACACTTGCCACAAGAGCAAGGTCAAATCAAGGGACATATTCCTACAGCGAAAAATATTCCTTGGTCAAAGGCTGCTAATGAAGATGGCACATTTAAATCAGATATCGAACTAAAGGAACTTTACGTCGGTGCCGGTGTTGATCTTGCAAAAGACACCATCGCTTATTGCCGTATTGGAGAGCGTTCGGCCTTTTCTTGGTTTGTGCTTCATGAACTTCTTGGCGTTGCAAACGTTAAGAATTACGACGGATCCTGGACCGAATACGGTTCACTCGTTGGTGTACCAGTAGCTGTAGGCGCGTAAATTGAAAACCTGCGGTGCAACTCCCGGCGGTCCATCACTCGATGGCTTGCTAGCAAAAGGCATTGACCTTAGAACACAAACAATCATCCAAGGTGTTGTACTTAAGGCAGGGGACGACGGAGTACCTAACGGAACTCCTGTCGGTAACGCACATGTGCGATTGTTAGATCGCAACGGAGAATTCACCGCAGAGCTTCCAACTAATTCGCAAGGACAGTTTCGTTTCTTCGCCGCCGCTGGTGCCTGGACTCTCGTGGTTCAAGCACCGGGTGCGCGCGTAGAACAACAAGTCACTGCTGCGCAGGGCTCCCTTGCCGATCTCGTTATTTCACTTTAAAGGTAGGCTTAACCCATGGCTGAACAACACGAACTCCGCGATAAAGGTTTGCGTTTAACACCACAACGCGAACTTGTTTTATCTGCCGTACGCGAACTTGGACACGCCACACCTGAAGAGGTTGCCGAAAAGGTACGAGCAACACACCCAGGAATCAATCTTTCAACCGTTTATCGCAACCTAGAAACGCTGGAAAACGTGGGTCTTGTGCAACATACTCACCTTGGCCATGGCGGTGCGACTTATCACGCATCTGAAGTACTTACACACTTACATTTAGTTTGCGGCACCTGCGGTTCGGTTGGGGATGCGCCGATCGATGTGGCAGCAAACTTTGTGCAAAATCTAGCTGATGATTATGGCTTTAAGACTGATGTTTCACACTTTGCAATCTATGGGTTATGCGCTGCGTGCGTTAAGTAAATTATGACTGCAGTATTTGTTGAAGATGGCGTCGATAAGGGCGCCATTTGGCATTTCGGAGAACCGAATAAAGAGCAAAAAGCTTTATTGGCAGGCACCGCCTGGGCAGATTTATCTCATCTAAATATTGTTGCTGTGATAGGTGCCGACCGTTTGAAATGGTTGCATGACTTAACTACGCAGCATTTATCCGAACTAGGAGTAGGGCAATGGACTTCAGCGTTGATTCTGGATGCTAAAGGCCATGTCGAATATCAATTTAATTTAGTCGATGACGGTGAAACCACTTGGCTGGTTCTCGATCCTGGTTTTATCGATACCTTGATTGAATACTTGCAGAAGATGAAATTTATGTTACGCGTGGATGTGCGCGATGCAACAAAGGAATTCGCTGTCTTGCGCGCACCGGGAGCGGCAACAGATTTAGGTGGACCCTTCGCTCTCGTTCCACGTGTTG
>SHVF01000034.1 GCA_009691135.1 Candidatus Planktophila sp. | reverse complement strand
CAAGCATTTCTGCATAAATTTCAGGGGTTGCAATGGCCATTATGACTCCAAATTATCTCGGGTGTAATCCCTGACCGAGCGCTTCATTGGGCCGAATTCAGGCTTACGCCATATCCAACCACCTTCGCGGACAGATGAAAAATCGCCATGCAGGCTCGCGCACAGACATGGCGATTTTCACCGCTTTTGGGGCTCCTTCGACCGATTAAGGGTGAAGGGATTTCTGCAAGAAGGCGATCAAGGCAGCCAATAGAGCAGGGTTGGAGAGCAATTTGAGCAATCCAGCAAGAAAAGTGATGAGCATAATTTCCTTTCGATAGTTCGATCTCGATATGAAGGCGCCGATCATCGCCCTTATCTGAGTCATCACAGTCAAAAAACCTTCCCCCTGTTGATATTGACTAGTAATCTGCCGAGTTATGAGCGCAGAAAATATTGGCGATTCCATAGAAAACCTTTCGCGTGAGAGCCGGCAATTTCCACCGAGCGCACAATTCGCAGCGCAAGCCAACGCCAAAGCTGATCTTTACACACATGCCGAAAAAGATCGCTTAGCGTTCTGGGAAGAGCAGGCTCGCGAATTAACTTGGGAAAATCCATGGAACCAAGTTTTAGAATGGAATCCTCCATATGCCAAATGGTTTATTGATGGAAAAATAAATGCATCTGTTAACGCGCTAGATCGCCACGTTGCAGCAGGTCGGGGTGAACGCGTTGCATTTCATTTCGAAGGCGAACCAGGTGATACTCGCACAATTACTTATTTGCAAATGTTGGATGATGTTTCGCAAGCAGCGCATGCGTTGACAGAACTTGGCGTTAAATCAGGTGACCGCGTTGCAATTTATCTGCCGATGATTCCAGAGGCTGCGGTTGCGATGTTGGCATGCGCGCGTATCGGGGCAGTGCACTCCGTTGTGTTCGGTGGCTTCTCTGCCGATGCGCTGCTGTCACGAATTCAAGATGCAGACGCAAAATTAGTTATCACAGCAGATGGTGGATTTCGTAAAGGTTCTGCCTTTGCGCTAAAGCCTGCCGTAGACGATGCGCTAAAAGGAAAACATAACGTCATCAAAGTATTAGTCGTTAAACGCACTGGGCAAGAAACGGCCTGGAATTCCGATCGAGATATTTGGTGGCATGAAATTGTGGGGCGCCAAAGTAAGTTACATACACCCGAATTCTTCGACAGTGAGCATCCGCTTTTTATTCTCTACACCTCTGGCACAACCGCTAAACCAAAGGGAATTTCCCACACAACGGGTGGCTACTTAACTCAAGTGGCATACACCCATCGCGTTGTCTTTGATATCAAGCCCGCGACTGATATTTATTGGTGTACTGCAGATGTCGGCTGGATTACCGGCCATTCATATGTGGTCTATGGCCCACTCATTAACGGTGCGACGCAAGTTATGTATGAGGGAACTCCGGATACTCCACACAAGGGACGTATTTTTGAGATCGTTGCCAAATATGGCGTAACTATTTTATATACCGCTCCAACTTTGATTCGTACTTGGATGAAATGGGGAGATGAATTTCCAAAAGCACATAACTTATCTTCACTTCGTTTACTTGGTTCAGTCGGCGAACCAATTAATCCAGAGGCTTGGATGTGGTACCGCGAAGTTATTGGATCAAATAATTGTCCGATCGTCGATACTTGGTGGCAGACCGAAACGGGTGCGATCATGATTTCACCGCTTCCTGGAGTAACTGCAACAAAACCAGGCTCTGCAATGTCAACTATTCCTGGAATTAGCGCGAAGGTAGTCGATGATTCCGGTAATCCAGTACCTAACGGACATGGCGGTTTCCTAATTTTAGATCAGCCTTGGCCATCAATGCTGCGCGGTGTTTGGGGCGAAGATGAGAGATATAGAGAAACATACTGGTCTCGATTTAAAGGAATTTACTTTGCAGGCGATGGCGCAAAGTTAGATGAAGAAGGCGCAATTTGGTTGATGGGTCGTGTCGATGATGTGATGAATGTTTCGGGACATCGCATTTCAACAACTGAAGTTGAATCAGCGCTGGTTTCTCATGAAGCAGTTGCAGAAGCAGCAGTTGTTGGCGCTGCCGATGAAATGACCGGTCAAGGAATTGTTGCCTTTGTAATTTTGCGTGGTGGAATTCCGAATGCAGGTGGTGAGGAGTTAATCAAGCAACTGCGCGCCCATGTGACTAAAGAAATTGGCGCGATCGCTCGTCCCCGTCAGATTATGGTTGTGGCCGAACTACCAAAGACTCGCAGTGGAAAGATTATGCGCCGTTTACTCAAAGATGTCGCTGAAAACCGAGCTGTGGGAGATGCAACTACATTGGCCGACCCAAATGTAATGAAGTTAATTTCGGAAGGTTTAAATAGCTCTAAAGGCGAAGATTAAGAAACTCTTCCTTGACCCAGTCGTTAGCTTGTGTAATTAGCCCCGGAATATACGGCTGTACTTTTCTTAATATCTGACTTTCGCTAACTTGCGCCTGCACCGCGTTCCATGGTGACCAGAGCAAGACCGTTGCAATTAGATAAAGGATAATTACGGTTCTTACAATTTCAAGTGTGGCTCCAGCTACGGAATCTAAAAACGCTAGTGGTCCACGAACTATGGTCGAACGTAAGCCTTTGGCTAGTACACCAGCTGCAAATGATCCAATAAATCCGCCACCAATAATTGTAATAATTACAAAGCCGATTCGTTTTATATCTAACGCCCAGTCATGTGAAAACTGCAAAGCGAAATAGATGCCCATAACACCGCCTGCGGTATAACCGATTAACTTAAAGACAGTGCGGATGAAGCCATTGCGGTAACCCGAAATTGCTGAGAAAATCAGGGCTATGGCAATTATTAGGTCGGTTAACATTAAATCTTTATCCCTAAATACTTTTCGGTAAGCGTTATTAACTCAGCCTCGGATTTGATAATCCCAATTTTTTTGTATCGCACTTTGCCATCGGATGAGATAAACCACGTCACGGGCACTCCCATTCCAAAATAGCCACGTGACTTGGAATCTCGATCGTAATAATTTGGCCAAGTTATTCCGTTATTCACAATAAATTCTTTAGAGTTCTCCGGTGATGATTCCTCCACTGCTACACCGACCAAAGCTACTTGGCCTTTAGTTTTCGCATAAAAACTAACAAAATCAGGAATTTCATCCAAACACGATGCGCACCAAGATCCCCAAACGTTAATAATCATCGGCCCGCGTAAGGATTCAAGGGCAAGACCTTTAGAACCATCAACACATTCGACAAGAGTTCCACTCTTTACCGATGAATCACTCGGGACGCTAGCGCAAGAAATTACTTCACCTTTTTGGGCAACGATTTGAGTTTGCGCGCAACCTGATAGTAATAGCGCCAAGACCAAAAAAACAGCACGCCTCATCGGAAATCCTCATCGCTCTTAACTAATAATTTGGCTTTATCTTTATCGCTCTCGCCTATTCCAAAGGATGGACAAATTTCTGCAACTGGGCATGCCCCACAGGCAGGTTTACGTGAATGACAAATTCTTCTGCCATGCCAGATCATGCGTTGTGACAAGTTAGTCCATTCCTTTTGAGGTATTAACTCTCCCACTTCAAATTCCACTTTCACAGGATCTTGCGAGGAAGTCCATTCAAAACGACGCGAGAGCCGACCAAAATGTGTATCGACGGTAATTCCCGGAATATCGAATGCATGGCCCAGCACAACATTTGCAGTCTTTCGACCAACACCAGGCAAAGTAATTAACTCTTGCAAAGTATCTGGAACTTCACCTTCAAAATCTTCAATAATCTTTACTGCTAGCCCCTTAATGTGGCGCGCTTTGGATCGGAAAAATCCAGTTGTATAAATTAAATCTTCGATATCCGCCAACGGTGCTTTGGCATATGCCCGCACGTTTTTATATCGTTTAAATAACGCAGGCGTAACTTGGTTAACCCGCTTATCCGTACATTGCGCGGATAAGACTGTGGCTATGGTTAACTCCAGCGGATTTGAAAAATCCAATTCGCAGCGCACATTGGGATATCTCTTGCTCAATATTCGATAAATGGCTCGTGCGTTCTTTCGAGTTTCGCTATCTGTTGCCATACGAGTAAACTACCGAGGTGACCCCAGAAGAAGAAGTCGTACGCAGAGCCCCGCTCTTTACAGCCCTCGACGAAGAAGCTGCAGTCTCTTTGCGCTCATCGATGGATACGGTAAAGATCGCCAAGGGTGGAATCCTCTTTAAAGAGGGCGATGACGGCGAACATCTATATATCATCATCGATGGCAAGTTAAAGCTCGGAACATCTAGCGGTGATGGTCGCGAAAACTTACTTTCAATTCTCGGTCCTGGCGAAATGTTTGGTGAACTCTCGCTCTTTGATCCAGGTCCACGTACCTCAACTGCTACAGCAGTCACAGATTCGCGTTTGCTTTCACTTAGCCATGAAAAAGTTATTCCTTGGCTAAAGCAGAACCCAGAAGTTTCGCTACAACTCTTAACTCGTTTGTCACAACGTTTACGTCGCACAAATGAAGCAGTCGGCGACTTAGTTTTCTCAGATGTGCCAGGTCGCGTTGCCAAAGCGCTAATCGACCTTGGTGATCGCTTTGGAAAGACAACTGCGGAAGGTTTGTTAGTTAACCATGACTTAACTCAAGAAGAGTTGGCGCAGTTGGTCGGCGCATCACGTGAGACAGTCAATAAGGCACTTGCCGATTTTGCAGGTCGCGGATGGCTCAAACTTGATGGTCGTTCAGTTCTAATTACCGATATGGAGCGTTTAAGTAAGCGTTCTCGCTAATTAAACAACTTCAACAGTGAGTTCGATTTCGACCGGTGAGTTCAAGGGAAGTTCTGCAACACCAACTGCGCTACGTGCTGCAATTCCAGCATCACCCCAAATATGCATAAAGAGTTCAGAGGCTCCGTTTGCTACAAATGGCTGACTTGTAAAACCAGGTGCTCCATTTACATAACAAACTACGCGAACAACTTTAACAATTGAATCAACTGGGGCAACGAGTTCAACTGCTGCTAAACAGTTAAGTGCACATATTTCAGCAAGTTCTTTAGCACGTTCCTGAGTTATTTCTGCGCCAACTTTGCCGGTATCTGCCATCGCACCATCCACCAGCGGAAGCTGTCCTGCAGTAAAGACTAGATTGCCAGTACGAGTTGCAGGAACGTAAGCTGCTAGAGGCTTTGCGGCAACGGGAAGGCTTAAACCTTTTTCTGCCAACTTTGCGCGAACATCTACAGACATAATTACTTAACCTCTCGTTTCATGTAAGCAACGAGTTGTTCGCCGCCAGGTGCCGGAATAACGGTGACGAGTTCCCAGCCATCAGAACCCCAAGTATCAAGAATTTGCTTGGTTGCGTGTGAGAGAAGTGGAACTGTGGCATATTCGAATTTCATTAGTTTCCTCCGGCTAGTGCTGCTTTAACGAGTGATGAAACGAGTGAACCATCTGCTTTGCCAGCGATCTGCGGCTTAATTGCTCCCATAACTTTGCCCATATCGGCAGGGCCTGCAGCTCCAGTTGATGCAATTGCTGCAGCAATTAACTTTTTGACATCATCTTCTGAAAGTTGTGCGGGCAAATATTTAGCAATTACTTCGCCTTCAGCCTTTTCTTCTGCAGCCTTTTCGGGACGGTTGCCTTTAGCAAACTCTTCGGCAGCTTCGCGGCGCTTCTTGGCTTCGCGCGATAAGACGGTGATGATTTCATCTTCAGAAAGTGTGCGCGCTTCTTTACCGGCTACTTCTTCAGTCGTGATTGCAGTGAGCACCATGCGGATAGTGCCTAAAACAACCTTGTCACTACTGCGAATTGCCTCGGTGAGGTCGCTCTTAAGTCTCTCTTTGAGTCCCACTAGTTTGATGCTCCAATGCCTTGAATTGTTTGGGTGTATCTTCTCATGTAATGAGTTATCAACTTCGCCAGGCGCAGATGCCCATCTTGCCCTCAGGCCACGCACCAATTCGGGTTCTGCACTTTTCGGACCTTCACTTAACCCCAGCCCGCAAAAGCGAGATCGCAGATATCAAATCATTTATTGATCTGGCCCCTGATTTAGTTATCTCAACTGGTGATTTCCTAGCTCACCTGCAGGCCGTTCCAGTTGCCCTGGATGCACTCGATGAATTATTAAATCTGCCTGGTCTCTTTGTCTTTGGTTCTAACGACTACTACGCACCCAAGCCAAAGAACCCACTTAAATATTTACTACCTAGCCACGGAAAACGTATTCATGGTGCTGATCTGCCATGGCTTGATCTAGATAAAGGTCTGCAATCTCGTGGCTGGATAAATCTAAATCGCTCACGCGCCACAATTAAAATTAATGATACAACTATCGAAACTCGCGGCACAGATGATGCGCATTTGGAATTCGATGATTACTCACTCGTTGCAGGTGAACCCGGGCCATGCGATGTCGCGATCGGAGTTACTCATGCACCATATTTGAGAATTCTCGAAGGAATGGGTAAAGATGGATTGGATGCCATCTTTGCTGGACACACACATGGCGGACAAGTTCGACTACCTCTGCCTGGTGGATCGCGCGCACTAACAACGAATTGCGATCTACCAACTTGGCGGGCACGTGGCTTAACTAAATTTGGCAGCGAACCTTACCTGCATGTTTCTGCAGGAATGGGAACAAGTCCCTTCGCACGAATTCGTGTAGCAAGTCCGCCAGAAGTAAGTTTGGTAACACTTACTTCAGCGCAGCAATATCAGCGTCAACCATAAGTTCGGCTAACTCTTTCCAATGAGTTTTAGCCTTCCACCCTAAGGCTTTTTCAGCCTTTGATGGATCACCGATAAGTGCGTCAACTTCAGTTGGGCGAATATATTTCTTATCAGTTTCAACATGGTCTTGCCAATTTAAACCAGCACGTGAAAATGCTGCTTCAGCAAAGTCTTTAACTGTTGCACCGACACCAGTGGCAACAACATAATCAGATGGCTTATCTTCTTGCAGCATCAGCCACATTGATTCGACATATTCTTTAGCATAACCCCAGTCGCGAACTGCAGTGAGATTTCCAAGAAAGACTTTCTCCTGCTTGCCGGCTTTGATTGCCGCAACTGCGCGCGTGATCTTGCGAGTTACGAAAGTTTCACCGCGGCGAGGTGATTCGTGATTAAACAAAATTCCATTACTGGCATGCATGCCATAACCATCTCGATAATTAACTGTGCACCAATAAGCCATCAGCTTGGCGGCGGCGTATGGTGATTGCGGGCGGAACATCGAATGTTCGTTCTGTGGAGGTGGAGTTGAACCATAGAGTTCAGAAGTTGAAGCTTGATAGAAACGAGTATCAACATCGGCAGAACGGATTGCTTCGAGTAAACCAACTGCACCGACTGCATCCACCTGACCGGTGTATTGCGGCATCGTAAATGAAACCTGAACATGTGATTGTGCGCCGAGGTTATAAACCTCAGTTGGTTTAATTTCGCGAATTAAGTTGGTCAAGCCCACTCCATCAATTAAATCTCCATAGTGCAAGAAGAGTTTTGGGTTCTTGGCATGAGGATCTTCATAGATATGGTCAATACGAGATGTATTAAAAGTTGATGAGCGGCGGATTAGCCCGTGTACTTCATAACCCTTAGCGAGCAAGAATTCCGCAAGGTATGAACCGTCTTGGCCGGTAACGCCGGTGATAAAAGCAACTTTTCTACTCATCGTCGACTTACTCCCTTTGCAGTTGCATCGATGTACCACTCGATGGTTGAAGCGATTCCATCTTTTAATGAGATCACAGGTTCCCAACCTAGCGATTTAACCTTTGTAACATCAAGAACCTTACGTGGTGTTCCATCGGGTTTTGATGAATCCCAAGCAATATCTCCCTTAAATCCTGCCGCTTCTGCCACGAGTTCAGCCAACGCTTTAATTGTCAGATCTTTACCACTGCCGATATTCATATGAATCGCTGAATCATATTTTGCGCCTGCGAGCACAACTGCACTTGCAAGATCGTCAACATGTAGAAATTCGCGCATCGGTGAACCAGTACCCCATAGCGTTTCTTTGGCGCGACCTTCGGCTTGCGCTTCTACGAATCGGCGAATGAATGCTGGCAGAACATGTGATCCTTTAAGTTCAAAATTATCGTGCGGGCCATATAGATTTGTCGGCATCAACGAAATCCACTTTCGGCCATATTCTTTGCGGAAAGATTTAATTAGCTCAATACCCGCGATCTTGGCGATCGCATATGCCGAATTAGTTTCTTCAAGCGGACCCGTAAGTAAATAATCTTCTTTGATAGGTTGCGCGCAATCACGCGGATAAATACAACTTGATCCCAGAAAGATAAATTTTTCAACATCTGCAGCGTGGGCTGCTTCCATTAAGTTACTTTGAATTCGCAAGTTATCAGCTAAGAACTCAACAGGAAAAGCGTTATTGGCTCCGATGCCACCTACCTTTGCCGCAGCGTCTATAACGATTGCGGGCTTAGCTTTCTTGATAAATGCAATTGTTGCTTCGCGGTTCAATAGGTCGCAGACGCTGCGATTTATGCCAATTACTTCTTTGCCAGCTTTTTCATAGGCGTGGACAATTGCCGAACCAGCTAGACCGGTGGCACCTGCGACAACGATTGTCATGCGGTGGAGTCTACAGGCGAGGAGTTATGAAATTAGCGAGTGAATTCAGCAGCAACAAGCTCTGCAATTTGTGCAGTATTTAACGCTGCCCCTTTGCGCAAGTTATCTCCGCAGACAAATAAGTCAATTGCCTTTGGATTATCCAGAGACTGGCGAACGCGACCGACCCAAGTTGGATCAGTGCCTACGACATCAGCCGGAGTTGGAAATTCTTTCTTCTCTGGATTGTCATAAAGGAGAACGCCTTCTGCTTTTTTAAGAGCAGATTGCGCAGCTTTACGCGTAACAACCTTTGAAAATACTGCATGCACGGTAAGTGAATGAGTTGTTATTACTGGAACGCGCACACAAGTTGCTGAAACCTTAAGTTTGGGCATCCCAAGAATTTTGCGGGATTCATTACGAACTTTAAGTTCTTCGGATGAATATCCAGCTTCCTTAAGGGAACCTGCCCATGGGACAACATTCATTACCAGTGGTGCGGGGAATGGACCGAGATCTTTAATTACTCCACGAAGATCTTTGGCAACGGATCCCAAATTCTTTCCTGCTACTTTTGAAATCTGATCATGTAGAGCATCAATTCCAGATTGACCAACACCTGATGCTGCTTGATAAGAAGAAATAACAAGTTCTTTCAAGCCGAACTTCTTATCAAGTGCTCCAATGGCAACGATCATCGAAAGTGTTGTGCAGTTTGGGTTAGAGATGATTCCCTTTGGGCGCTTCTTAATATCTTTTGGATTAACTTCTGGCACAACCAAAGGAACTTTCTTATCCATGCGGAATGCACCTGAGTTATCAACAACAACCACTCCGCGCTTGGCCGCGATCGGTGCCCATTCGGCAGAGATTTCATCAGGCACGTCGAACATCGCGATATCAATTCCATCGAATGCTTCAGGTGAAAGTGCGACAACAGTTAGCTCTTCACCACGACAGGTCAATTTCTTGCCCGCACTCCGCGCAGATGCGATTAAACGAATTTCACCATAAACATTTTTGCGCTTACTCAAGATCTCGAGCATGACTGTGCCGACCGCACCGGTTGCACCGACTACAGCAAGTGAAGGAAGTTTCTTTTGATTCTTAGCTTTCTTTGTCACCGACCTGATCCTCCGTAGACAACTGCTTCTACTTGATCAGCATCCAACCCAAATACTGTATGCGCTGCGCGAACGCCCTTTTCTAGGTCACTTTCGCGGCAAATAATTGATATTCGAATTTCAGAAGTTGAAATCATTTCAATATTCAAGCCTGCTTCAGCCATGGCAGCAAAGAATGTGGCTGTCACACCAGGGTGTGAGCGCATTCCTGCGCCGACAAGTGAAAGTTTGCCAATCGAATCATCGTATTGAATTGAGGCGAAACCGACTTCACCTTGGATACGTTTCAATACTGTAGTTGCATTGGCTCCTTCAGATCTAGGTACCGTAAATGAAATATCTGTAAGTCCGGTTGCAGCTGCAGAAACGTTTTGAACAATCATGTCGATATTGATATCGGCATCGGCAATTGCTTGGAAGATGCGTGCAGCGATACCAGTGCGGTCCGGAACACCAACGATAGTTACTTTTGCCTCGGTTTTATCGTGCGCTATTCCCGAGATGATGGCTTGCTCCATGTTTCCTCCTTCGGGATGGTTTTCAACCACCCAGGTTCCCTCGTTTGGTGAAAATGATGAACGTACATGAATTGGTAAGTTGTAACGTCGTGCGTATTCGACGCAACGCAAGTGCAGAACTTTTGCACCGGCTGCTGCAAGTTCTAACATTTCGTCGTATGTAACAGATTTTAACTTGCGCGCTGTTGG
>SHVF01000033.1 GCA_009691135.1 Candidatus Planktophila sp. | reverse complement strand
CCATTACCTCAACCAGGCGTTGAAGTTCAGAAGCGGGCATTTAATTACTCGGCAGAAGGAGCTACAGCATCACCGGTTACGTTGGCAGCAACAACATCGCCAGCAACAACATCCCAGAAGCCATAACGAGGATTAATTTTCACACCAAGCTCTTTTGCTTTTTTAGAGAGAAGCTGACCCAACTGAGCAGCAACTTGCTCTTCGGCTACTCCGGATGCGGCAAGTATGGAAGTGATCTGTTCAGAAATGATGATTGCGCGAATATAAGTATTAAAATCGGCTTGCGCAATCGCAGCATTTACTAAGTTCTTAGGAAGTTCAGTGGCACCACCAAGAGATTCAGTAATGGTGGCTTTCTTTGCTTCCACATCCCTTGATGTAACTTCAATCTTTAACTCTTTAGCGATCTCATCAAAGGTGTGCATTAAAATCTTAAAGCGAAGTTGTCCACGATTTAGTTCATCGCCAGTTTCGAGCTGCATTTGTGATGAATCAACTTTCGTGCGCTCGGCAACGACTGCATCGATGGTGGCCTGTAAATCGGTCTGTGAAATCTTGAAGCCACCAACGGATGCCGCTTCATTGGTTTGTGAGCAGCCGGTAAGAAGCAAAGCTGATGCAATTGTTAGGACAGCCAGAATCTTCTTCACGTTGTGCTCACTCTCGTTAATTGGTCGACGACCTCGGTAACCCAGGTCAGAAGAGAAGTATCCACTATTTCAGCAGCCGATTGAGACGGGCTCCATTGAGGGTTTTTCGGCAAAGTAACAAGCACGGTGCGCGTTGGAGCTTTATATATAGAGCCAGGATGAATGCGTGCTAACCGCAATTGACGTGATTCCGGCAGAGTTAAGGGCGTAAGGCGCAAGAACTTTCCGGATGCCACCACTTCGTGAATCCCGTGCGATTTAGCAAGTGCGCGCAATTGCGCAACTGCCAATAAAGCATCTGCTTCCTCAGGAAGTTCCCCGAATCTATCCAGTAATTCTTCGCGGATTGCTTGGACATCATCTGGTTTAGCAACGTCGGCTAAGCGACGATAAAGATCAAGGCGCAGGCGCTCACCAGGTACATAAATTTCGGACAGGTGAGCATTAACTGGAAGTTCGACTTTGCATTCGTGAACTTCTTCTTCTTTATCAATGATGCCTGTTTTGTAATCATTTACCGCTTCGCCGACCATGCGCATGTATAAATCAAATCCGACATCTGCGATGTGTCCGGACTGTTCACCACCAAGTAAATTTCCTGCGCCACGAATTTCCAAATCTTTTAAAGCAACCCGCATTCCGGCACCAAGATCAGTATTGGTTGCAATTGTTTTAAGGCGATCAAGTGCAATCTCGGTCAGTGGCTGATCTGGTGGATATAAGAAATAAGCGTAGGCACGATCGCGTCCGCGTCCGACGCGACCACGCAATTGATGCAACTGAGATAGACCAAAATTTTCGGCACGTTCCACAATCAACGTATTTGCATTTGCAATATCAAGTCCGCTTTCCACAATCGTGGTGCAGACGAGTACATCAAAATCGCGATTCCAAAATCCCAAGATCACATCTTCAAGTGAACCTTCATTCATCTGACCATGCGCAATTCTTATGCGTGCTTCAGGGACTAACTCTTGAATTTTGGCGGTGGCACGATCAATTGATTCCACACGATTGTGAATATAAAAAACTTGTCCATCACGCAATAACTCACGGTGAATGGCTGCACGAATTTGTGCATCTTCGGCCGGGCCAACATAGGTAAGAATCGGATGACGTTCTTCAGGTGGCGTTGTAATAGTGGACATTTCGCGAATGCCGGTCACTGCCATCTCAAGTGTGCGCGGAATAGGCGTTGCTGACAGCGCCAAAACATCCACGGTGGTGCGCATCTTTTTTAGTGATTCTTTCTGCTCGACGCCAAAGCGCTGTTCTTCATCAACGACAACCAAGCCAAGATCTTTAAAGACAACATCTTGCGAAAGTAGACGGTGGGTGCCGATAACAACGTCTACGCTGCCAGCGGTTAGCTCAGCCAAAATCTCCTTCGACTCTTTCGCAGAATTAAAGCGTGATAGCCCCGCTACGCGAATTGGAAAGCCGGCATATCTTTCGGCAAACGTTTTAGCATGTTGTTGTACTAGCAAAGTTGTCGGAACCAAAACTGCAACTTGCTTTCCATCTTGCACCGCTTTAAATGCGGCGCGAATTGCGATCTCAGTTTTACCGTATCCCACGTCACCGCAAATAATGCGATCCATCGGATAAGGCTTCTCCATATCGCGCTTGACTTCCTCGATTGTGGAAAGTTGATCTGGAGTTTCGATATATGAAAAGGCATCTTCTAGTTCGCGCTGCCATGGTGTGTCCGGTGAGAATGCATAACCTGGCGAACTTGTGCGCGCGGCATAAAGTCGAATTAACTCGCCTGCAATTTGCTTGACTGCCTTGCGCGCACGGCCTTTTACTTTCTGCCATTCTCCACTGCCGATACGATGCACCGTAGGTGATTCACCGCCAATGTATTTACTAACTTGTTCTAATGTGTCGGTTGGGACAAAGACTCGGTCACCTGGTTGGCCACGTTTTGCAGGAGCGTATTCAATGACTAAGTATTCGCGGGTGATGCCGCCAATAGTGCGCTGCACCATTTCGATGTAGCGGCCTATTCCGTGTTGTTCATGAACCACAAAATCACCGGCGCGTAGTTCAAGTGGATCAACAGCTTGTTTGCGTTTAGATGGCATACGCGCGCCATCTTTTGCCGATGCTTTGCTGCCTGTTAAATCGCGCTCTGTAATAAAAAGTATTCGAGCTGAAAGTGATGAAAAACCATGTGCAATCGAAGATTGGGTTATATGCACGCTGGCTTTTGTTGGTATCGCCTTTAATTCAGGAACGATCACAACTGGCAAATCTGCATTGCGAAAAATCCCAGCATAACGTTCGGCCATACCGTGGCCAGCGGCTGAGAAGATAATTGAGAAATCAGCATTTATCGCCTCCTGCAAAGCAGCTACTGCACGGTCGATATCTGCGCGCAAGGGATCAATGGCGTTGTAATCCAAAAAAGTTGCAGATGTATCTAGGTCAGAACCGAAAGGGTTAAGTGCGCGAGTGATGAGTCGGCAGCGAGAAATATCTTCCTGCAAGTCTTCCCATGATAGATAAGTCGCATCGGCAACTGGCAAAGGCGCTGGGGCGCCCAGTGAGGCATGAGACCATGCTGCCTCAAAGAATTCCTGATTAGTTTCAAGTAAATCAATAGTACGCATGCGAATTCGCTCGTCATCGATAAAGATCACTTCTGTGCCAGTGGGCATACGCTGCAAAATAGTTTCGGTTTTTTCAATCAAAATCGGAATAAGTGATTCCATACCTTCAGTTGTAATCCCTTGTGCGATGCGATCTAAAATTTCTAGCGCAGCTGGATATTTTTCTTTAGCCGCTTCAGCTCGCTCACATATCGCCTGCGTTAAGAGAAGTTCGCGGCATGGCAGAACCGATAATTTGCCGACCACCGGGGAAGTTGTTCGTTGGCTCGACACATCAAAAAAACTCATCTCTTCAATTTCATCACCAAAGAAATCAATACGGACCGGGTGTTCAGATAAAGGTAAGAAGAGATCAATAATGCCGCCGCGCACTGCGAATTCACCGCGCTTTTCCACAAGATCAGTACGCGTATATGCCAATTTGGTCAGGTGCGTAATAAGTGTTGTTAAATCTACTTCGCTTCCAATTTCAAATGTCTGTAAAGGTTGGCTGGCTAAATCTGCAATAAAGCGATGAATCACAGCGCGTATCGGTGCAACGACAATTGTGTTTTCATTGTTCGGCGTTGCTAGCGCAGCAAGGGTTGCTAAGCGACGTGCCACAGTGTCGCTACGCGGACTCAGACGTTCATGCGGCAAAGTTTCCCAAGCCGGAAATTCCAGAACGCTGCCATGTAATTCACGTAGATCGTTAGCTAAATCTTCTGCACCGCGGCTCGAACTTGTCACAATTAATAGCGGTTTATCTTTTGCACGGTGTGCTATCAAGAATGGGTATGTCGATGCGGGTGAAATGATCTTGCTGGAATCGCGCAGGCAGGATGCGACGGCAGGATCGCTGCCAATCATCTGCACCAATGCGCGCATTCGGTTCTGCCTACTCTCATCTTTTTAGGGGAAAAGCCGTTAGGCCCCGTTCCCAAAAAGGGAGGGGGCTTGATGCGCCAAGTCTAACGCGCATAATCACGTACTAACCCGCGAGTAATCCTGAGAGGATATGCCAGTGCGACCAACCCCTTCACTTGCCAATGACGATGCGCTCTTGCGTAGCGATGTTCGCAAACTTGGCGACCTTTTAGGTCAATCACTGGTTCGCCAAGAAGGACAAGAACTTCTTGATCTAGTTGAGTCAGTTCGCAAAGCAGTGCGCGAAGGTGGCGGCACCGAACTTCTTGAAAATCTTTCTGTGGAAGATTCTGTACAACTGGTGCGTGCATTTAGTACTTACTTCCATTTAGCAAATGTGGCCGAACAAGTTCACCGTGCAAGGGTGCTGGCTGAAACTCGCGCGGCCGGTGGCTCTTGGCTCAGTCGCGCAATCGATAAAATTGAAGAAGCATACAAAGCGCAGACTCCGGGACATAAATTTACACAGGAGCAATTAGAAGAATGGATAGGTGAATTATCAGTTCGCCCAGTCTTTACCGCCCACCCAACAGAGGCTGCACGTCGCTCAATTCTTAACAAACTTGGTGAAGTAGCAAAATTATTAGACGAAGATTTCAATCCACGTCAGAACGAACGTCTCGCCGAAACCGTTGATCTCTTGTGGCAGACTGATGAGCTTCGCCTAGATCGCCCTGAACCACTCGATGAGGCGATGAACGCACTTTATTATTTAGATGATCTTGCCAAGAACACGGTTCCGGAAGTTCTAAACGATTTTGCGCGCGAGTTAAAGCGTTTGAATATTGATCTGCCGGTTAGCGCACGCCCACTGACTTTCGGTACTTGGATAGGTGGAGATCGTGATGGAAACCCAAATATCACAGCACAGGTAACTGAAGATGCCGTGGTCCTGCAAGTTGCCCACGCAATTCGCACCACAATCTCTGCTATGGATCAATTGCGTCAAGTACTTTCTGTTTCAACAAGAATTGTCAGTGCCACCCCAGAACTTCTCACATCTGTGGCCGCAGATCTGAAAAATATCCCAGAATTTGAGCAGCGCTTTTTGCGTCTAAATCAACAAGAGCCGTATCGACTTAAGGCAACTGCTATTTCACATCGATTGGTGTTTA
Organism: Candidatus Planktophila sp.; assembly: GCA_009691135.1. Taxonomy (GTDB): domain Bacteria; phylum Actinomycetota; class Actinomycetes; order Nanopelagicales; family Nanopelagicaceae; genus Planktophila. Next base: position 5,643 of record SHVF01000033.1, on the reverse strand, counting down.
CTCGCAATCGCCATGCAGCCGGTGGCCCGCATGTGCCAGGGCGCGACTATGCAAATTCTGCAGAGTTAATCACCGACCTCTCGCTGATGCGTGATTCACTCTTTGCACACCGGGGCGAGCTAATCGCAACTGGCTTACTAGAACGCATAATCCGCAGCATCGCAGCGTTTGGTTTAACGCATGCCACTTTAGATATTCGCGAACATTCAGATGCTCATCACAAACTTTTACAGCAAGTTATGCCCTCAGGTTATCTAGAACTTTCACATTCAGATAAGTTCCCAATTCTTATAAAGGAATTATCAAAGGCGACTGCAATCAAGACAGATTCACTAGATGCCACAGCACAAAAAACCTTCGACACTTTTAAAGCTATTAATGATCTGATTGGGCGCTTTGGTTCTGAAGTTATCGAGACCTATATCGTTTCAATGACCAAGGGAGCAGATGACCTAATTGCTGCCGCGGTGATCGGAAAAGCCGCTGGTTTGGTAGACCTAGATAAGAAAGTTGCCAAGATTGGTTTTGCCCCACTGCTTGAAACCGTTGCCGAACTACGCGCTGCTGGTGAAATTTTAGAAAAACTTCTTAGCGATCCCACATATCGCGCTCTAGTTGCACTTCGTGGCGATATTCAAGAGGTGATGCTTGGTTACTCTGATTCAAATAAAGATGCTGGTATCGCAACTAGCCAATGGGAAATTCACCGTGCCCAACGCGCTCTGCGCGATGTCGCAATGAAATATGGTGTAACACTTCGTTTATTCCATGGTCGAGGTGGTTCTGTCGGTCGTGGTGGTGGTCCAACTTATGATGCGCTGGTTGCACTGCCTTGGGGTTCTGTCGATGGTCAGATAAAGATGACTGAACAAGGTGAAGTAATTAGCGATAAGTACTCACTGCCCGCACTTGCTCGTGAAAATGTAGAACTAACACTGGCTGCATCTCTTGAGGCAACAATTCTCAATCGTGGTCCGCGCCAAAGCCCTGCTGATCTTGCACAATGGAATGAATGTATGAATTTAATTAGTGATTCATCTTTTGCACGCTATCGCGCTTTAATTGATCATCCTGATCTACCCGCATATTTCTATGCTTCAACGCCGGTAGAACAACTTGGAAATCTCTTCCTCGGTTCACGTCCATCACGACGTCCAGATGCAACAGGCGGTTTAGATTCTTTGCGCGCGATTCCTTGGGTTTTTGGTTGGACTCAGTCACGTCAGATTGTTCCTGGTTGGTATGGCGTTGGTTCTGGGCTAAAGGCGGCACGTGAGGCCGGTAAGACAGATGTATTAAAGAGGATGTTGGTTGACTGGCATTTCTTCCACACATTTATTAGCAATGTAGAAATGACTCTTGCTAAAACAGATTTGGTAACTGCTAAGCGCTATGTGGAAACCCTTGTTCCTAAAGAGTTACACCACTTCCTGGACACAATCACAGAAGAATTTGAGCTAACCGTAAAAGAGATTTTGACGTTAACTGGCAAAACAACTCTGCTTGGTGATCAACCAATCCTGGCGCGCACACTGCAGGTACGCGATGCTTATCTTTCCCCACTTCATTTATTACAAGTTAATCTGCTTCACCGCGTGCGCACCACCGGAGAATCTTCCGATGCCATGCTCATTCGCGCCCTTTTATTGACAATTAACGGCGTTGCAGCAGGCCTGCGCAATACTGGCTAATTAGCTTAGGAATTAAATTTAGATTGGGTGAAATCAAGCCCTTTTTCAATCAAAGATTCGACCACATCGGCGCCACGATCTAGGAATTCAGCGAGCTCTTTCTTTTCTTCTTTACTAAATTGCTTTAAAACAAAGTCTGCCGGATCTTGTTGACCCATTGGGCGACCGATTCCGAGGCGGACTCGGAAGTATTCGGGTGTATCAAAAGCTGAGGTAAGTGATTTCAAACCATTGTGGCCATTATCGCCGCCGGCAATCTTGGAGCGAATTGCAGCAAATGGGATATCGAGCTCGTCATGTAAAACGATAATTTGGTTTGGCTCAACAGAATAGAAGTTGGCAAGTGCCTTAATCGGCCCACCAGATTCGTTCATATAACTTTTTGACTTGGAAAGTATCACTGAAAAAGCATCGACACCGACGCCTAACTTATAGGCGGCGATGTCGGTGCGTGACTTATGGGTACTGAGTTTTACGCTGTGGCGTTTAGCCAGTTCATTAATAACCATCTGACCAACGTTGTGGCGAGTGGCTTCGTATTGTTCGCCCGGGTTACCGAGACCAACAATTATCCAGGCAGATGAACTCACAGGAGAAAGAGTAAGGCTAGTTAGTCCTTCTTCTCTGCATCAGGTGCTGGAGCCGCTGCTGCATCTGCAGCAGGTGCTACTACTGCAACTTCTTCAACCGCAGTTGAACGCTCAGATAGGTGGACCACGATGGTGCGTGGGTCCGAGATCAGAACAACGCCAGCAGGAAGATTTACATTCTCTGCATAGAGTGAGAGACCAGCTGCAAGTCCGGTGAGATCAAGTGTGAAGAATGAAGGAATTGCAGTTGCTTCAACTTCAACATCGATTGTGTTATTAACATGCTCGAGAATTCCGTCGCGATCGTGTTCACCTTCGGTGTGGACTGGAACTGCAACAGTTACCTTTTCACCGCGGCGAACAGCGACTAGGTCGATGTGCTCGAGGATTTGCTTTAATGGATGGCGAACAATTGCCTTTGGAAGAGTTAGCTCCTCTTTGCCATCAATGGTGACTTGCAGAAGAACGTTTGATTGCTTAAGTGCAACGCCAAGTTCGCGCGCTGGAAGAGTGATGTGCTTTGGCGCTTCGCCGTGGCCGTAGATAACTGCAGGAACAAGACCTGCTACGCGTGCACGACGTGAGGCACCTTTACCGAATTCGGTACGTGTTGTGCCGGTGATCTTGATTTCTGCCATTTTATTTACTCCTGTTTATCTTTAATTAATTTTGCTCGGATTACTTCGGATACTTCACAAAGTCCCAGCAGGAGTTAAATCCTTACCGTCGATTACGGAGTTTTTCACCCTCGCCGGAAACTATGAGGCGATATTAGCCTGACTTAGCTGTGGCCGTCAAAAAGACTAGTGACTGACCCATCTTCGAAGACTTCGCGGATTGCACGCGCAAGAAGTGGGGCGATCGAGAGGACGGTCAACCCATCAAAGCGCTTATCTTCATCAAGTGGGAGCGAATCTGTAACAACTACTTCGGTGACCTTTGATGCTTTTAGGCGATCAACAGCCGGGCCAGAAAATACTGCATGAGTTGCGGCAACGATTACTTCTTTAGCGCCTGCTGCAAAAAGTGCATCTACTGCCTTGGTAATTGTGCCAGCGGTATCGATCATGTCATCGATAACAACGCAAGTTTGCCCTTCAACTTCACCAACAACTTTTCCAGTTTGGGATTCATTTGGAACGCGTGGGTCGCGGGTCTTATGAATAAATGCGATTGGGCATCCACCAAGTAGTTCAGACCAACGTTCTGCAACACGGACACGACCAGAGTCAGGTGAAACAATCGTCAACCGTGTGCGGTCTACTTTGCTTCCCACATAGTTTGCCAACATTGGTAGGGCGAATAAATGATCCACTGGACCATCAAAGAAACCTTGAATTTGTGAAGTGTGTAAATCGACAACCATTAAACGATCGGCACCAGCAGTTTTGTAAAGGTCTGCCATCAAACGAGCAGTAATTGGCTCACGTCCACGATGTTTTTTATCTTGACGGGCATATCCGTAAAACGGTGCAACAACTGTTATGCGCTTGGCTGATGCGCGCTTTAGCGCATCGATCATAATTAGTTGTTCCATGATCTGCTTGTTTACTGGTGCGGTGTGGCTCTGAATTACGAAAGCATCACAACCACGAACTGATTCTTCGAAGCGAACAAATATTTCACCGTTTGCAAAGTCATAAGCAGATGTTGGCGTTAGCGGAATACCGAGTTCTGCAGCGACAGCATCTGAAAGTTCGGGAAATCCGCGCCCCGAGAAGAGTCGGAGTCTTTTCTCTGAGGACAAACGAATTTCGCTCAAGGAAATTAGCCTTTCTTCTCGTCGCTATGTCGCGCAGCAGCCTTGGCAGATTGTGTACCGGATCGCTTGCGCATGACCCAACCTAATACATTTCGCTGCTTACCTCTAGCGACACCCATGGCACCGGGCGGAACATCTTCAGTTATTACAGATCCCGCCGCAGTGTAAGCACCATCACCTATTGAAACTGGTGCAACTAACATCGAATCGCTTCCGATGCGAACGTGATCTCCGACTGTGGTGTGATGTTTTTCAACACCGTCGTAGTTAACAAAAATTGTTGCAGCGCCGATATTTGTTCCTACGCCAATAGTTGCATCGCCAACATATGACAAATGTGGAACTTTTGAGTCGTCTCCAACTTTGGCGTTTTTCATTTCGACAAATGCGCCTGCTTTTGCACCTGTTCCAAGAACGGTGTCTTTGCGAAGGTATGAGTAAGGGCCAACTTGAGCATCTTTACCAATAGTTGTATTAATACAATTTGATTCCACAATCTTTGCACCAGCTAAAACAGTGCAAGATTCTAAAGTTGTACGCGGGCCAATAATCGCGCCAGTAGCTATCTTGGAACTGCCCAGAATTGCAGTGCCAGGATAGATTGTTACATCACTAGCAATTTCTGCTGTCGCATCGATCCAAGTTGTTGTTGGGTCAAAAATTGTGACGCCAGCGCGCATAAATTCTTCATTAATACGATCGCGCAACAGCGCTGCACTTTCTGCCAACTGCACACGGTCGTTTACGCCCAATATCTCTACGAAATCTTCAATCATGGCTGCGGCAATAGTTCCACCGTCATTACGCAAAATTTCGATGACATCAGTTAAATAAAGTTCACCTTGGGAATTATCATTGCTGAGCTTTCCGATAGCCCCTGATAACGCTTTAGCATCGAAGGCGTAAACCCCAGAATTTACTTCATAAATCGCTTTCACAAAATCGTCAGCATCACTTTCTTCAACTATGCGAAGTAGTGAGCCATCATCGCCGCGCACAATTCGTCCGTAGCCCGTTGGTTCTGGGTGTTCGGCGGTAAGCACGGATGCAGTAAAGCCACCTGCGTGATGCAGATCGAGAAGTTGTTGCAGTGATTCACCAGTCAACATTGGTGTATCGCCCGCGAGGATTAAGATCGTTCCAGAAATATTTGTGCCGGCGAGCGCCAATTGCGTTGCATGGCCAGTGCCACCGCGACGTTCCTGAAAGATCGTTGTGACGCCAGGGGCGACTTGGGCTAAGTGCGCTTCTACTGCTTCGCGTCCAGCGCCGATAACCACACGCACATGCTTTGGCTTTAGTGAATCAATTGCGTTTAAAACGTGGCCAACTAAAGTGCGACCAGCTACTTCATGGAGAACTTTTGGTGTGGAAGATTTCATACGAGTGCCTTCACCGGCGGCGAGAACAACAACCGTCTCGAGGTTTGCACTCATATGGGTAAGTCTAACGCTCCGCCACCAGGTATCGATCCTGGACCCTGGGCTTCAAAGGCCCATGTGCTAGCCACTACACAATGGCGGAACGCATATTCTCCCTCATAACAATGAGTGCTGGCGACCATTAGCGCCGCTAACCTGTCCTCTATGAGCGCGCACCG
>SHVF01000032.1 GCA_009691135.1 Candidatus Planktophila sp. | reverse complement strand
AAATGAAAGCAATGCCACCAACTGCGATGGCCGGTATGGGAGCCCAGCAATTTGGACAGCTTCCACCATCGGCGATGGCAGGTATGGGAGCAAATCAGATGAAGGAGCTACCACCTGCAGCATTTGCTGGAATGGGCGCAGATCAGATGAAGGCGTTACCACCAACTGCGATGAAGAGCTTTGACTCCAAAGATGTCGGTGCAATGGCACCTGCAGCATTTGCTGGAATGGGCGCAGATCAGATGAAGGCAATGCCGGCTGCAGCGATGGCCGGTATGGGAGCCCAGCAACTTGGACAGCTTCCTGCTGGTGCATTTAAACAAATGACACCAGATCAAGTCAAGGCACTTCCATCGACAGCATTTGCGGGAATGACACCTTCACAGTTGGGGCAACTATCAACGACTTCGGTCAAGGCGATGGCTCCACAAGATATTGCATTGTTGACACCAGAGGCCGTTGCCGGCATGAAGTTGGCACAGGCTAAGAGCATGACAACGGCTCAACTCGGCGCACTCACAAATGAGGCGGCAGATGCCATGCCTGCAAGTGTGTTCAATGGGCTATCTGCCGCTCAGAAAACAGCAGTTGGTAAGCCCTAAAAAAGTTAGGTTTTTGGTCAGATAAAACTCTCCAAAAATTTATTGATTGATAAGAGCCAAGTAAGCTTTCGATTAAATCGGAGGCCATCCTGGCTCTTTCTTGCGAAAGTTTCTTGTCACCAAAGCGACATCTCAGCCCAAGGCTCGCAAAGGACTGTAATATCAGCGCACTTGTGATGCGCAGTTCGTCACTTCAATCCTGACGGGGGGCTCAGGAAAAAGCCAGAGAGGAGTCGATATGTCTGGCAACTCCTTTCCCTATGAATCATTTAAGGATGCGCTGGCAGCAAATGACGAGTACATCAACACCTTTAAATATTCAGAGTTAACAGGTATAGCTCAAAAGGGTTTAGCGATTGTTACCTGCATGGATTCGCGTATAAATCCACTCTCTGTAGTCGGTATGAAATCAGGGGATGCCAAAATCTTGCGTAATGCCGGGGCCCGCGTAACGGATGACGTGTTACGTACATTGACTTTAGCTACTTACCTGCTTGGCGTTGAACGCATTTTGATCATGCCTCATACAAACTGTCGAATGGCACAAGTTGATGATGTAGAAATCCATCGTGAGATTGATACAAAGTACGGAGTAGATACCTCTGAAATTGAATTCAAAACTGTTCCAGATCAGCGACAAGCCTTGATTGAAGATGTTCAGAAGATCAGAAATTACCGTTTACTCAACAAAGACGTTGTTGTTGGTGGAGCAATTTATGATGTTGCGACAGGGAAAATTACTCCGGTTGATTGCTAATTCGTCTAATAGGTTGTCGCGTTTGCGGGTAGGTCAGATCCTCTAAGAATTGCATAATATTTGCCAACATCAGTGCTGGTTTCTCTTTTACTAACCCATGTGAAGTTCCGGGAATAATTGCTAATTGCCCTAAAGGTAGAGCTTCATACAAAGAAATTGTGTGATCATGTTTAATTACATCATCGTCACCTGCCATAACTAGTACAGGGCATTGAATCGAAGCGATATCAGAAAGACTTATGTCTGGTTCTGTTTTCCAAATTTCATTCATTCGAACGATTTTTTCTAAAAGAGTATGGGGCTCATCTGGGCTAGTTAAGTTGTACTCAGCCTGATCTTGTTCACTGACAAAAGCTTCTGCAAAATCACTAAGTGGGGCGCTGTAATGATAATTGGCACCAATCACAACAATTGATTTAACTAACTCAGGACGCTGTATGGCAACCATAAGAGCAATGATTCCACCATCGCTATAGCCAATTAAGTGTGCTGGTTCCTTTACGGCATCTTCTAAATATGAGATTGCTTCTTTAGTTTGAAACTCAAAGTGAAGACTTCCTGGACGGTCTGCGGTAAAGCCCTGCGCAGTCCTGTCATAGGCAAAAATATGAAAATTATCTTCAAGTGCGGGTATGAGTATGTAATCCCAATGCGATGTCTGGCTTAACCCACCGTGTAAAAGTACAACTGCCTCGCCATTGTTTTCCCATTCGTAGGAATAGACCTGGTGTCCTCGCAGGTCAATGTAATCAGACATTTGCCTACTGGCTATCCATAATGTGGCGATTGCCACGGTCGAAAGTTAAATAGTTCCAGGTCCAATCGGCGATCGTGCCGATCTTGTTGCGGCCACCGAGTAAATAGAACAAATGCAGCCACAACCAGGCAAACCATGCCAGTGCGCCAGTTATTTGGATTCTTTTAAACTCAACAACTGCTTTGTGGCGGCCGATAGTTGCCATAGAACCTTTATCTAAATATTTAAAATCTTGTAAAGTCTGGCCGCGATTGGCGCGCATAATTTGTTTTGCAACCCAGCGCGCTTGTTGCATCGCAACTGGTGCAACCATCGGTAAGAAGCGACCATCTCGACCCTTCGCACCTGAAATGTCACCGATCGCCCAGATGTGTGGGTAATGGCTTACTCGTAAATTTTGTTCAACGCTGATACGAGTTCCTTCAAGTGGCAAGTTAAGGAGCCCGCCAGTTGGTTCTCCTTTAACTCCAGCTGCCCAGATCGTTACTTCTGAAGGTATGGCATCTTGACCGCTAACTAATATTTGACGTGGTTTGACTTCTTCAACCGCTGTGTTTAGTAAAACTTTAACGCCCAACTTTTCCAAATCTTTCTTGGCGCGAGCCGAAAGTCTTTCGCTAAACATGGGCAAGATACGTGGACCAGCTTCGATTAGATAAATATCTATGTTCTTAGCAGCGTTTGCTTCATCATTCTTAAGCGGACCGCGCTTAAGTTCGGCCAGTGCGCCAGCCATTTCCACACCGGTTGGGCCACCACCGACAACTGTTAGAGATAAACGAGTCTGGTCTTCAAAGCGGCACAAGTCTTCAAAGCGGCGCATGACTTCGGCGCGAATACCGATCGCCTCATGCACGCTCTTCATGCCGAGGGCATGTTCGGTGACGCCTTTGACGCCAAAGTCTGCAGTTGAAGAGCCGAGAGCTACAACTAAATGATCAAATTCCAGAGTTTCTGAAGAGTCTAGTTTTACAGATTTATTCTTGTGATCCACCGAAATCGGTGAGCCCATTCGGAACTTAACTCCACTTTTACGGAGTGCACCACGTACTGGGTGAGCAACGTGGTCTGCCGCCAACCCAGCAGTTGCCACCTGATACAAAAGTGGCAAGAAAGTTTGGAAGTTGTGGCGATCAACGACTGTGACATCGGCATCTTTAGCCAGCGCTTTTGCGGCAGTGAGCCCGCCAAAGCCAGCGCCAAGTATTACGACGCGAGGTCGTGTGGAAGATGCCATGTACGCAGTCTAGGCTCTGAACTATGAACTCGCAGCGCTTAATCTTGGTTACAGGAGCATCTGGATATGTCGGTGGGCGATTAGTCAGGACACTGATTGAAGAGAATTTAGATGTACGAATATTGGTACGTGATTGGCATAAAGTCCAAGGGCAACCGTGGGCATCTTCGGTAGAGATTAGTGAAGGTAGCGCTGAGAATCGAGCAGACCTTGATAACGCGCTTATCGGAGTTCACACCGCCTATTACCTTTTGCACTCAATAAACCTTGGTCCTAATTTTGATGAGATTGAGGCGAAGATGGCGCGCGACTTTGCGCAGGCAGCAGAGGCTGCTGGTGTTACACAAATTGTTTACTTAGGTGGGATCGCTAACGATAAAAATATTAGTAAACACTTAGCCTCGCGCGCTCGCACTGGAGTAGAGCTGGCAAGCACCTTAGTGCCAGTACTGGAGCTGCGCGCCGGAATTATTATTGGTTCAGGTTCGGCTAGCTTTGAAATGTTGCGCCATCTAACACATCGCCTGCCGATTATGACAACTCCTAAATGGGTAATGAACCGTACGCATCCAATCGCAATTCGCGATGTACTTTATTATTTAAAAAGTGCAGCGCTACTTGAAACACCAGTAGGTAAAGTTTTTGATATTGGCGGTCCAGAAGTTTTGACTTATGCCGACATGATGCAGAAGTTTGCACAATTATCAGGGCTTAAAAAGCGCATCATCGTCAAGATTCCAGTTCTTACCCCCAATCTTTCTAGTCTATGGATTGGACTAGTTACTCCAGTACCGACAGCTTTGGCGCGCCCACTAGTTGGCTCGCTTATTAGCGAAGTCGTTGCAGATCCAGCAAAAAATATTGATGCAACGATTGCGCTTCCGGCTGGCGGATTAACCGATGTATCAACTGCTATGACACTTGCGCTTTCGAAGATAAGTGCTCACAACGTGGAAACCCGTTGGTCGGATGCAACAAGTCCAACAGCACCGTGGCAGAAAGCCCAAGGCGATCCCGACTGGGCTGGCGAAATGGTTTTGCGTGATCGTCGTGAAAGCACAACGGAGGCAACCGCAACTTCTTTATGGCAATCAGTTGAATCAATTGGTGGGGATAACGGTTGGTATGGCGCTGATTTGCTCTGGTTCTTGCGCGGCTTAATTGACCGATTCTTTGGTGGAGTAGGACTTCGTCGCGGGCGTCGCGATCCACTTAATTTACGAATCGGTGACAGTTTAGATTTTTGGCGAGTAGATGAGATCGAACGCGGTGTTCGTTTAAAGCTATATGCCGAAATGATTTTGCCGGGTAAGGCGTGGTTGGAATTTACAATTATTGAAGATCAGGGCAAACGAATTGTTCGTCAAGAAGCGAGTTTTTCTCCACGCGGCCTAGGTGGTCAGTTGTATTGGTATGCAGTTCTTCCTTTTCATTTTTTTGTCTTTCCAACCATGCTGCGAAATTTGATTCGAAAGGCAAATCGCACCGATTATGCCAATTCATAATTTTTCACCTGAAGTGCAAGCGCTCGCCGATGAAATATTGGCTTACAGTTTGCACCGCCTAAAAGATGATCCTCCGCTAGATGGGCCGCGCACATCCGAGGATTTATTTAATGAAGTCGGAAATACGATTACCGCCAAGGGTTTAGGTGGCCATGAAGCGTTAGAAGTATTTACAAATGTATTAGCGAAAGCGTGTATATCAACAGATCACCCGCGTAACTTAGCATTTATCCCATCTGCTCCAACTGAATATTCCAATCTCTTTGATCTAGTCGTTGGTGCAAGTTCACTTTATGGTGGGTCTTGGCAAGAAGGTGCTGGCGCGGTATTTGCTGAAAACCAGACACTTCGTTGGATCTCAGATTTAGCAGGTTTGCCTGCAACTGCTGGCGGTGTTTTTTTGCAAGGTGGCACGATCGGAAATCTTTCCGCTTTAGTCGTAGCGCGAGCTCATGCCAGAAGTAAATATCCAACTACTTCACGATGGGCAATTGCTTGCAGCGCCGAAGCACATTCATCTATTGCTAGCGCTGCCAACATCATGGATGTAGAACTCCTTATTGTTGAACCGGGAGTCGATCGCAAATTACACGGTGATTCAGTAGGTGCAGCAATCGATGGCCTGCATGCCACATCTGATACCCGCGTATTTGTAGTGGTAGCAACGGGTGGAACAACTAATTTGGGAATTGTTGATGACTTAACTTCGGTTGGTGCCGCAACACATGAGCGAGATATCTGGTTTCACGTTGATGGCGCATATGGCTTAGCAGCGCTGTGCGCTCCGTCGGTCCGCTCGAAATTTAACGGTGTTGAAGCTGCGGATTCTTTAATTGTTGATCCACATAAATGGTTATTCGCGCCCTTTGATGCGTGTGCACTTATATATCGCAATCCTGAAATCGCTAAAGAGACACATACCCAACATGCTTCATATCTGGAAACTCTGCGTGATGATTCGTGGTCGCCGGCGGATTATGCAATTCACTTAACACGTCGCGTCCGCGGATTACCATTTTGGTTTTCACTTGCCGCACACGGAACTGATGCCTATACCGAAGCGATGGAAAAAACACTTGATGTTGCAAAGGCGGCTGCGGAAATGGTTAGAGAACATCCAAATTTAGAACTGCTGATGGACCCAGAACTTTCCATCGTTGTATTTACTCGCAATGGTTGGGCGGCAACTGATTATCAAAAGTGGAGCGATAAATTATTAGCAGATCAGATCGGATTTATCCCACCATCATCAGATAAAGGTCAAGCCATCTTGCGTTTTGCCATCGTAAACCCATGGACAAAAATTTCAGATATTAAGATGATTTTGGATACGTTCTAAATCCCACAGTTAATGGGTTCTCTGGTTTAAGATTTACGCTATGTCAGCGCTTGAAAATAGTGATACGCCAATGGCGGTCTCACTTAGTGATCTAGAAATTCGCATCTTAGATTTCGAATCCAATTGGTGGCGCTTTACCGGGGCTAAAGAGTCGGCAATTAAAGAACTTTTTGATTTAAACGCTCCCCGCTATTACCAACTCCTGAACGACCTGATCGACCGCGACGATGCCCTTACCGCCGCTCCGATGTTGGTAAAACGCCTGCGCCGCCTGCGAGAGGCCCGGATGTTGGCCCGCTCCGTTCGCTAAATCCCTTCAATTAACCCTCGTTTTGCAGTGGGGAATAAGACCGTCTAGATTTGGCGTTAGCACTCTCGGGGTGTGAGTGATAAAACGCCCCTAAAGCTCAATTACGCGAAAAACCTATGAAGGAGTAATTACATGGCAAAGATGATTGCCTTTAATGAAGAAGCCCGACGCGGATTAGAACGCGGGATGAACGTCCTGGCTGATGCGGTCAAGGTAACCCTTGGACCACGCGGACGTAACGTTGTTCTTGAGAAAAAGTGGGGCGCCCCGACAATTACCAACGATGGCGTTTCAATTGCCAAGGAAATTGAACTCGATGATCCATGGGAAAAGATTGGCGCCGAGCTAGTTAAGGAAGTTGCTAAGAAGACAGATGATGTCGCAGGCGATGGCACAACCACAGCAACCGTTCTTGCCCAAGCACTTGTTCGCGAAGGTCTGCGAAACGTTGCCGCCGGATCAAACCCAATGGCGCTAAAGCGCGGAATCGAAAAGGCAGTAGATGCAATTGTCGCTGAACTTGCGGCAATGGCTAAGGCTGTTGATTCTAAAGAACAGATCGCAGCAACCGCATCCATCTCAGCAGCTGATTCCACAATCGGTGACATGATCGCTGAAGCGATGGATAAGGTCGGCAAAGAAGGCGTTATCACTGTTGAAGAGTCAAATACATTTGGTCTCGAACTCGAACTCACTGAAGGTATGCGCTTTGATAAGGGTTACATCTCTCCATATTTCGTAACCGATCAAGATCGTATGGAAGCAGTTCTAGAAGATGCCTACGTTCTAATCGTTAACTCAAAGATTTCAAATATTAAAGACCTTGTTCCCGTGCTTGAAAAGGTTATGCAATCAGGTAAGCCGCTTGCGATCATCGCCGAAGATGTTGAAGGCGAAGCGTTGGCAACACTTGTTGTAAATAAGATTCGCGGAATTTTCCGCGCTGCAGCAGTTAAGGCGCCAGGCTTTGGCGATCGCCGCAAAGCGATGTTGCAAGATATTGCCATCCTTACAGGTGCCACAGTTATCTCTGAAGAAGTTGGTCTCAAGCTAGAAAGTGCTGGCCTAGAACTCCTTGGTCGCGCTCGCAAAGTTGTGATTAGCAAGGAAGAGACAACAATCGTTGAAGGTGGCGGAGATGACGCACAGATCAAGGGCCGCGTCGCACAGATTCGCGCTGAAATCGAGAAGTCAGATTCAGATTATGACCGCGAGAAGTTGCAAGAGCGTCTTGCCAAACTTGCAGGTGGCGTAGCTGTAATTAAGGCTGGCGCTGCGACTGAAGTAGAACTTAAAGAGCGCAAGCACCGCATTGAAGATGCAGTGCGCAACGCTAAGGCTGCAGTCGAAGAAGGCATCGTTGCCGGTGGTGGCGTTGCACTTTTGCAGGCAGCAACTCAAGCATTTAAGAAGTTAAAGCTAGAGGGTGAAGAAGCAGTTGGCGCAAAGATCGTAGAACTTTCGATCGAGGCACCACTAAAGCAGATCGCAATTAATGCAGGACTTGAAGGCGGAGTCGTTGTAGAAAAGGTACGTCACCTCGAAGTTGGTTTCGGACTTAACGCAGCAACTGGCGAATACGTAGACATGATCAAGTCAGGCATCATCGATCCAGCGAAGGTAACTCGTTCTGCACTGCAGAACGCTGCATCTATTGCCGCACTCTTCATCACAACCGAGGCTGTCATTACCGACAAGCCAGAGAAGAAGTCGGCAGCCCCAATGGGTGGCGACGGCGGCGGAATGGATTTCTAAATTCATGACAAAGCAATTCGAAGCGCAAGAAATTGCACGAAACGCCGCACTTGCTGATGCTGAAATGGCATCACAAGTCGGTGCTTTCATCTCTGTCGAATTCGATGAAGAAAATCGCGTTGCAAGCTATCTCTTCGACGCAGCTATTCAAGGTTATAAAGGTTGGCGCTGGTGCGTCACTGTTGCAAAGGTCGATGCATCAGCTAATCCAACCGTTTGTGATGTCGTTGTTCTGCCTGGACCAGATTCGTTATTGGCGCCAGACTGGATCGAATACAAAGATCGTATTTTGCCAGACGATATTGTCCCCGGAATTATTGTTCCAAGTGAGCCGGATGACACTCGTTTAGTTCCAGGTGTTAATGCACTGGCTCAAGATGAAGGTTTGGATGCAACAGAAGTATTTGATCTTGGTTTAATGCGCCCTCGTGTACTCTCTATCGAAGGTCGCGATCAAGCAAGCAAGCGTTGGTATTCCGGAGATCGTGGTCCAAATACTCCGCTGGCACAGAGCGCACCAAAACCCTGTGCATCATGTGGATTCTTTATCCCAATAGCAGGTTCACTTCGCGCATCATTTGGCGTTTGCGCAAATGCGATCGCACCAGATGATGCACGAGTGGTTTCAGTCGATCATGGCTGCGGTGCGCACTCCGAAGCTACGCTTTAGCGCTTAATTAATTGGGGTTCCAGCCCTGCACGCCTTGCGATAAACTTGCCACCTGCCCGCATCCCCGCGGCTAAACGATGTACTGCAAATTCTTATAAGGAGAACCCTATGCCTACAGGTCGCGTTAAATGGTTTAGCCTGGAAAAGGGTTTTGGATTTATCTCAAATGATGAAGGTGAAGATGTTTATTTGGCCGCAACTTCACTGCCTGAGGGCGTTACAACTGTAAAGCCCGGAACCAAGATCGAGTTCAGCATTATCGACAGTCGTAAAGGTCCACAAGCAATGTCAGTTCATGTCGTTGATGTGCCAGTTTCACTTGCTGAAAATTCACGAATTAACAGCGATGATCTTGCAGCGATGATTGAAGACACAATCAAGATCTTGGATAAAGTCGGCAACGGTTTGCGCCATGGTCGCCATCCATCTGGCGTTGAAGCAGAACGTTTAGGCCGTGTGCTTCGCGGTATTGCTGGACAACTAGAAGCTTAGATACCGCTGCGCGCTGCGCGACGTTTCGAATATCGAATACCCCAAGTACCTAACGCCGCTCCCGCAACGCATGTCCAAATTAATTTGCTATCAGCCCCGCCAATTGCCAGCGCAATTGCGGCAATCACCCATGCCGCGGTTCCAAAGGTGATTAGAGTTACGACAGAACTTATCTCTGACTTATTACCTAAACTCATAAAGAAAGCATACAAGCGATGGCAATAAAAGAGCACGGTAACTGGCGCTCTTTCCGCCATCGCAATTACCGAATTCTTTTCCCCGCCAACGCTGCATCCAATATTGGAACCTGGGCACAACGCGTCGCCCAAGATTGGTTGATTCTGCAATTAACCGATAACAGTGGAACGTATCTAGGCTTAATAACTGCCGTGCAATTTGCACCAGTTCTTTTCTTTTCACTACACGGTGGCGCGCTGGCTGATCGTGTTAATAAGCGAAAGTTATTAATTTTCACCAACTTTGTGGGCGCACTTTCCTCACTTGGCTTAGGAGTGTTGGTTCTCGTAGGAAATGTAAAAATATGGCATGTATTTTTCTTCGCATTAACTCTGGGAATTGCTTCAGCGTTGGATGCGCCGATTAGACAATCATTTACTTCTGAAATTGTTGGCCACGCAGATATAGCAAATGCGGTGAGTTTGAACTCGGCTAATTTCAACGCTGGGCGCTTAGTTGGACCAGCGTTATCCGGCTTTTTGATCGCCCGCTTTGATACCGGCCCGTCCTTTCTCATTAACTCACTTACCTACATTCTTGTGATTTTTGCGCTCTTTCGCATGCGTGAGTCTGATTTTTTTATTCAAGAGAAGAAAGTTACACAAGGCACGGTGCGTGAAGGTCTGCAATATGCACTTGCTCGCCCAGATTTATACGTGGTTATGTTAGTTGTTTTCTTTGCCGCCACCTTTGGTTTAAATATGCAGATTTTTAACGCACTTATGGTTACAAAAGAGTTTGGCAAAGGACCGGCATCCTTTGGTTTGCTTGGCACTTACGTCGCAATTGGATCTTTAACTGGAGCGTTAATTTCTGCACGGTTAGAAAGACATCGACGGACCATATTTGTAATTAAAGGTGGAGTTGTTTTCTCTATGGCAATCGCGCTTTTATCAATTGCCCCGAACTACTTTTGGTACTCACTCTGGCTGCCACTTTGTGGATTTAGCGCACTCACCATGTTGATCACCGCAAACTCATTGATTCAAGTTAACTCCGATCCGGCAATCCGCGGTCGCGTCAGTGGTATTTATTTACTAATCTTTATGGGCGGCACGCCATTCGGGTCACCACTGATTGGTTGGTTAGTTGAAGTAATTGGAGTTCGCGAAACTATCGCGCTGTGTGGGTGTATTTCACTGGGTGCATGTCTAACAATTTGGGTGATCTTTCGCGACAAAGTTGGTCTGCCAAAAGATATAACCGTTGAGGGAGTCTTACCAGCTGCCTATGACGATCAGCGCTAATAAACCGATTAAGGTAATAATTGTGATAATGCGTCGGGTGCGGTAACTCATTTAAATATTATTCGTGCCCAAGTGCTTGGAAGGTGAAATAAGTACCATGGTAAATCCTAAGGCAATTAACACCGGGACCATTATGTAAGCGCGAGATATTCCAAAGTTATCACCCAGGATTCCGAGCAAAAGCGGAGAACTAGCGATCGCAATTCCAGCGGCAATTGAACTCTTGCCGATTGCTAAATCAGGACGGCCTTCGCTGAATGCAACCATACGCAGTGTAAAGAGCGGAAATTGCACGGAAATTCCAAGACCAACGAAGAAAAGCGTTAGTAAGCAAAGCACCAAGATATGTGATGACCAGAAGAGACCAAAGGCAGCAAATTGCAGCGCCAATGCGATCTTTAACTGTTCATCGGCATGAAAACGTTTCAACAATCTGCCGGCATACCAACGCCCAGTACCGATTCCGGTTCCGAATGCAATAACCGCCAGTGTGGAGATTGCAGAACTAGCATCTGTTCGGTCACTGATTAATGATGCCGACCAGAAAGATGTCGCAAACTCTGCGCTAATTGAGATAAAAAATCCAGTCCATGAAATCCAAAACCCACGAGATAACTTGCCGCGTTGTGGCCCTGATTCATCTGGAATATGTGAATCTGGCTGATATTTTCGACCAAAAATAAAGATTCCCAAAATAAACGGAATTGTTATTAGTAAACCTACACGCCATTGATCACGGACGATATTTGCAGTTGTGCCAATCACAAAATTACCAGTAATAAATCCAGCAATAGCAATGGCATTTATTTGTGCGACAGCGGTATGAGATCGCTCAGCGAAGGCGTGTGATCCAGCGGTATTCACATTATTAATAACTGCAGAAATTCCGAAGCCAGCAATTAGTGTGGCGAGCAAGGTTAATTGCACTGGGGGAGAGAATACAAAAAACACAATACCGATAGAGAAGACAATTAAGCCGATCCAAGTTGAATTGGAACGCCCAAAACGGTGCACCATTTTTGAGTTAAGCCAGCCAGCGATAATTGCAGCAACACCCATCGCGGTTCCGTGCAGTCCGGCGACGCCAAG
>SHVF01000031.1 GCA_009691135.1 Candidatus Planktophila sp. | reverse complement strand
TTGGGCCAGTACAACCAAGCTGGTGGCTATTACCTAAAAGCGCTAAAGATTGATCCAAACCACCTCGGCGCACTTGAATACCAGGGTGAACTTTTCTTAATCCAGAAGAAGTTAGTTTCAGCAAAGCAAAACTTAGCCAAGCTAAAGCGGCTATGTGGCACTTCTTGTGAAGAGTATTTAGATTTAGCGCAGGCGATTGCGCTATCTACAAAGAAAAAGTAAAGGATTCAACAGGCAGGGAGAGCTGGTTCTAAGTTCCTAACGCAGTTAATGGAACTAACTCGTAAGGGTGTTAGGCAAGTGTTAGACAAGTCGTAAAAACTTAATAAGGGAGACGCACTAAACGCGTATAAGTGCAGTTCAGATGGTGGACGATACTGGGATCGAACCAGTGACCCCCACAATGTCAATGTGGTGCTCTACCGCTGAGCCAATCGTCCGGGTCTAAAACTTCGGTATTTATCAAGTGGTTGCGAAAGTATAGCCGAGCGATTTAACGCCCGAAATCATCCTCGACTCGCTCGATATCGTCTTCACCGAAGTATGTTCCCGTCTGAACTTCTACGAAAATTACATCTTCTGAGCCGATATTTTCGATACGGTGCAGATCTCCGACTTCAATATCTATCGAATCCCCAATTCCCATCTCGAAAATATCACCATTTAAAGTGATGCGCGCATCGCCTTGAATGATGAACCAGTGTTCGGCGCGTTTTTCATGGCGCTGATATGAAAGACGCTTACCTGGAGTCACCCAGATCGTTTTAACTTTGTGCGAGTCGCTTTCAGCCAGGATTTCATAACGTCCCCAAGGACGTTGTGACTCATCTTCTGCCATCTGCTTCTCCCAAGTAGTCCGTGCTTTTTTATTACCTCTTGGAGGTCGGAACGGGATTTGAACCCGTGTAGAGGGATTTGCAGTCCCTTGCCTCGCCTCTCGGCCATCCGACCAAACTTCTTATCTTCTTCTATAGACAAAGCGCCACTTGCAAAATTAATTTTGAAAAATTAATTCCAAAGCGGCGGTAAATCCGAGCGGACGACGGGGTTCGAACCCGCGACCTGAACCTTGGCAAGGTTCCGCGCTACCAGCTGCGCTACGTCCGCATTTCGTGCGTGGGCAAATCTAGCGCAGCAAGGGGCTAACCGCCAAAGCGAGCGATTTCACCGTAGCGTTAGGGCATGGATTTGCGTGATGACTCGTTCTGGATGAGCGGGCGATATGCCAGATCTCTAATTGAAGTAACTGATGATTTATCTCGTTTAGAGGATGGCAATTTCTGGGCGGTTAGCGTCAGCTTTGAAGGCCAGGTTCGACTGGTGAGATTTAGGCAAGTTATGACGGCGCGCTTTCCTTTCAGTGGATCAGCAAGTGCGTTGGTCTCCGGAAATTGGAAGACATCACTTGATGAAAGTGCGTATTGCAATTACGTAGCAAAAATTAAGGATGCAATCGCAAGTGGATGGGTATATCAAGTCAATGCCTGCCGCGTGCTAACGGCGGATTTTTCGGGTGATGAATTGGCTTCGCTCTTTGGGCGAATTCTAAAATCTAATCCAGCGCCATATGCCGCTTATTTATCCTTACCAGAGTTAGCTATTGCTTCCGCCTCTCCCGAACTTTTCTTAAAACGTGAAGGTAATAAAGTCGTGACATCACCTATCAAAGGTACACAAACGCTGGATGAGAATGGATTTAGCGAAAAAGATCAGAGCGAGAACATCATGATCGTCGATTTGATGCGCAATGATCTTGGTCAGATTTGTCAAGACGGGAGCGTCGATGTGGCCAACTTGCTTAGATCTGAAGATCATCCTGGGTTGCGACATCTAGTCTCTGACGTGACAGGTGAATTAAAATTTGGAATTTCGTGGAAGGAAATAATTACTGCGTTACTGCCGGCTGGATCCATTAGCGGTGCTCCAAAGAGTTCTGCGCTACAAGTGATCGCAGAGAATGAACCTGTAGATCGTGGCCCTTACTGTGGAATTCTCGGTTGGATCGAAGGTGATCAGGCTGAATTATCAGTTGCTATCAGAACGTTTTGGAGTTTGCGTGACTCTGAGCTTCACTTTGGAACTGGCGCGGGGATTACTTGGGGGAGTGAGCCAATTGCTGAGTGGGAAGAGACGCAACTGAAAGCAAGAAAATTGATTTCCATTGCTGGAGGAAATATCTGATGCAGATTTGGTTAAATGATCAATTAGTCGATGCCGCAGCGGCCGATGTCAGTATTGGTGGTTGGCCAAGTGGTGAAGGCGTCTTTGAAACAATTCGCACCCAAGATGGCGAGATCTTTGAACTTGGGCGCCATATGCGTCGTGCGCTAGAGGCAGCAACGGCAAAGGGATTTTCATTACCTAATGAGGAAGTTGTGCGAACTGGAATACATTCACTTTTAACCTCAGAACCACAGACCATTGGCCGATTGCGTTTACTTTTCTCAAAAGGCAGATTTATTGCCGTTCATCAGAGTTATGTAGAAATTACTAAGCCCGCTCATCTTGCTGTTATTGCAGATTCAGATGCGGTCGAATCGATCAGCATAAAAACTTTTCCATACGAACATCGATTGGTTCTTTTGGAACAGGCACAGCAGAGCGGCTTTGATGAGATTATCTGTCTTAACGAAGGTGATGAAGTTACTGAAGGTGCAGTCTCGAATTTTCTCTTCCGGCTCGATGAACAGTGGATTACAACCCCTTTATCTTCTGGCGTTCTGCCAGGAATTCAAAGAGGTATAGTCATCGAAAGATGTGGGATAGGCGTCAAGCAAATATTTAAATCGGAGTTAGACAGAGTTGATGCGGCTTTCATAATCTCAAGTTTGAAAATTACGCTATCCGTTGCATCCATCGCTGGAAAATCCTTACAAATAGATGAAGATTGCAAGGCTCTGGCTTCGAATATTTGGGCAAACACACACAGGCATTCGGTAGGCTAAGCCTATGTCTGCGATAGCAATCAAGGTTGATGGAGTTTCGGTATCGGTTGAGGCCCAAACCCGTCCGACTCAACTCTTTGCTGAGCGCAAGGAAATTATCGTCTGTAAAGTCAATGGGGTCCTAAAGGATCTCTGGACTGAACTGCTTGATGGTGACTCGGTCGAAGCAATTTCAATTTCATCACCCGATGGTCTTTCGGTACTCCGCCACTCGACAGCACACGTAATGGCGCAAGCGGTGCAACAAGTATTTGTGCAGACTCAATTAGGAATCGGTCCGCCAATTAACGATGGTTTCTATTACGACTTTGATCCAGAGAGAGCATTTAATCCTGAGGATCTTGTGAAAATTGAAAGTGCGATGCGCAAGATCATTAAAGATGGACAGCGTTTTCGTCGTCGCGTTACAAATGAAGCAGATGCTTTAAAAGAGTTGTCCAATGAGCCTTACAAGTGTGAGTTAATTGGAATTAAATCTAGTGCAGGAGATGAAGCAAGCGTTGAGGTCGGTGGAGCCGAACTAACAATTTATGACAATTTAGGTCGCGATGGACAACCAGTTTGGTCTGATCTCTGTCGTGGTCCGCATCTGCCTTCCACAAAACATATTCCGGCATTTAAATTAATGCGTACAGCCGCTGCATATTGGCGAGGCTCAGAGAAGAATCCAATGCTGCAACGTATTTATGGAACCGCATGGCCATCACAAGAGGAACTCGATGCTTATCTTGAACTACTTGCCGAAGCCGAAAAGCGCGACCATCGTCGCCTCGGTACTGAACTAGATCTTTTCTCGTTTCCTGAAGAAATTGGTTCAGGCCTAGCCGTCTTTCATCCCAAGGGCGGAATCATCAGGCGTGCGATGGAAGATTATTCTCGTAAGCGCCATGAAGATGAAGGTTATGAATTCGTTTATTCACCGCACCTGACTAAAGCAGCGCTCTTTGAAAAATCTGGCCATTTGCAGTGGTACTCAGAAGGCATGTATCCACCGATGGTTATGGATGAAGAGCTACATGCCGATGGCACAATCAAACGTGCCGGCCAGCAGTACTACATGAAGCCGATGAACTGTCCTTTCCACAACCTTATATTTGCCTCTCGTGGGCGTTCTTATCGCGAACTACCGTTGCGCCTTTTTGAATTTGGAACTGTTTACCGTTATGAAAAATCAGGTGTCGTACACGGCCTAACTCGCGCCCGCGGATTTACACAAGATGATGCCCATATTTACTGCACAAAAGAACAAATGGTTGGCGAACTAGATTCACTTCTTACCTTCGTACTCAATTTGTTACGTGATTATGGCTTGGAAGATTTCTATCTTGAACTTTCCACACGCAATCCTGAAAAATCTGTAGGCGAAGAGGCAGATTGGGTGGAAGCCACGGAAGCATTACGTAAAGCAGCACTCGCGCAAAATCTTGAGCTAGTCCTTGATGAAGGTGGCGCAGCGTTCTATGGTCCGAAGATTTCAGTGCAAGCAAAAGATGCCATCGGCCGCACTTGGCAGATGTCCACCATCCAAGTGGATTTCCAATTACCTCAACGCTTTGAACTCGAATATTCTGCAACAGATGGAACACGTCAGCGTCCAGTGATGATTCACCGCGCGCTCTTTGGTTCAATTGAAAGATTCTTTGGCGTTCTTACCGAACACTATGCAGGTGCTTTCCCACCTTGGCTTGCTCCTGTTCAAGTTACTGCTATTCCTGTAGCCGAGGCTTTCGCTGATTATCTGGCTGGCGTAGTTAAGGAATTTAGAGCGGCTGGAATTCGTATAGATCTTGATTCATCTGATGATCGCATGCAGAAGAAGATCCGCAATGCCCAGATGCAAAAGGTTCCGTATATGTTGATCGCAGGCGAGGAAGATCAAATGGCAGGTAAGGTCTCGATTCGCTATCGCAACGGGGAACAAAAGAATTCCATCGCTATAGCTGACGCTATCGCAGAGATTCAATTCGCAATTCGCAACCGCAAGCAGGTCTAACAATGGTTTCACCTGATTTAGGAATGCCGGATCGTTGGGCCCGCTTATGGGCGCCCCATCGCATGGAATATCTAAAAGGCGAGAACCGGCCGCTAGATCAAAATGAGGTCGAGTGTCCATTCTGTCGGATCCCAACACTTTCAGATGAAGAAGGTTTAATCGTGGCGCGTGGTGAATTCTCCTACGTAGTAATGAATTTATATCCATACAACGCAGGTCACTTGTTGATCTGCGCCATTCGCCATGTTGCTGATTTAACCGATCTGACTAAGGGCGAACGCGATGAAATCTCTGAGATGAGCGCACACGCAATGATTACCTTGCGCAAAGTTGCAGCGCCAGCCGGTTTTAATCTAGGCATGAATCAAGGTGCGATTTCTGGTGCTGGAGTTGCCGAACATATTCATCAACATGTTGTTCCGCGGTGGTCGGGCGATGCCAACTTCATGCCGATTATCGGTCAAACAAAAGTTATACCAGTCTTACTTGCGCAAACACGCGCCGAACTCGCTGCTGCTTGGTAAATATTTAATTAGTGCAGTAAATCTAGATAACTCTTTACGATATCTATCCCTAGTCCATTTGAAATAACCACTGGAAAAGCTGGAAATAAAAGCCCAGCAGCAAATGCACCTTCGCCAGCATTTTCAATCTCGGCTAAATACTCTTCGCGAAAGTCAGCGACCAACTCTTGGTGTTCGACATCGCTACGGCGCACACTTGGTGGGGTGGTGCTGTAATCACGCAGTTCTTGAGTTTCCAGGTTAATTAGTGCAATCGGTTCACCGGCATCACCATGTAAAACAAGGAAAGGTGTTACAAGTTGATCCAAGACTCGGTTTCCCAACATGATGGCATCTTCGAAATCTGAATCTGATCCTTCTAGTTCAGTGACAATAACCATTCTTGGTAATTGAAAATCACTTAAAGAATGCCATAGATCAATAGTTGGTTGATCTATTCCAGCTGCTGGATTTATGACGAAGATTGCCAGATCACTTTCGGCAACTGCATTATTCGAGACTTCTGCGTCAAATAGATTAGCGATCGCTTGGGGTTGGGCCGAGACATGGCCGTAGATATGGATGCGTTTTGCAGAAGTCACAGGCGTCAGAATAGGTGAAATTCCGCCCTTGAGCCTACGATGGTGGCGATGTTAAGCGCTTCTTTAAAGCCAGCCATAACCCGCGCCATCAATCCAATTGCGCGCGGGGCGCTTCGTCTTGGTCTAACACCAAATTCTGTTACAGCGATGGGGGCACTTGGCGTAGTTTTTAGCGCCCTATATTTTTATCCGAGACAAGAATTTTTCTGGGGCACAATTGCGATTTCGATCTTTGCGCTAAGTGATCTCTTTGATGGTGCTATGGCGCGAATTTCACAGAAAGGCGCCAGTCGATGGGGTGGATTTTTAGATTCGACAATCGATCGAATTACGGATTCTGCGATCATGGTTGGTCTAACGATCGCCTTAATAAACATTGATGATCCGCTCGCACCAATTGCACTTGCGGCGCTAGTTGCCGGTGGGTTGGTCTCTTATGTGCGGGCCAAGGCGGAGGCTTTAAATATCGAATGTTCAGGTGGTATTGCAGAAAGAACCGAACGCTTAATTCTGGCCTTAACCGCGATTGGCTTCGATGGCCTTGGGGTTGCTTACGCGTTAACCATTGGGATTTGGTCACTGTTGATCTTGGCTACCGTCACCGTGGTGCAAAGAATTTTGATTGTGAAGGCTGCGATTTAATAATATGAATAAAGATTTTTTATCATCGATTCCATATTTTGTGGGATGGCGGTTAGTTCGTGCATTGCCGGAAAAGACTGCTTACTCATTATTTGAAAGCATCGGCAAAATGGTTCTATCTCGCAATGGCGCACCGATGAAAAGGTTGCGCAGTAATCTGCAAAGAGTCGCGCCAGGCAATGGCTCGGATGCGATGGATCAACTTATGCACGCTGCAGTCTCATCCAATATGCGTTATTGGTGTGACACTTTTCGTTCTCCAGATTGGTCTAGGTCACGCATTTCAACGATGGTAACAACGATGCGCGAGGATCTATTAACGGCCCCCATGAAAGATGGCCGTGGCGTTGTTGTTGCCCTTCCTCACGCCGGAAATTGGGATCATGCTGGTTTCTATTTTTGTGGGATGGGCTTTCCGCTCGTATCAGTTGTGGAAAGAGTTAAACCCGAAGCTTTATTTAATAAATTTCTTGAGTATCGCCAGAACATGGGCATGGAAATCTTGGCCTTAGATGGCAGATCAATGGGCACACTTATGCAACGCGCCCGCGAAGGTGCGCTGATCGCCTTGGTTTCCGATCGGGATTTATCTCGCAGTGGGGTTGATGTAACTTTCTTTGGACATCCTGCGCGCATGCCTGCGGGAGCTGCCTTGTTAGCCATTCGCACTGGCATACCATTGATAACCGCCTTTGTTTCTTATACAAATACTGGAATTCATATCGAGTTCAATAGCGTGGTAATTCCTTTGCAAGGAACAGAAGAGCAGCGAGTCTCAACGGTGGTGCAAGAGTGTGCAGATCAATTCGCTAAGGGAATTGCCAAACATCCGCAAGATTGGCATATGTTGCAACGTATCTGGATTGATGGCGACTTTCAAGAAAGAACGCTATGACTTTGCAAAAGTTACGTATTGGTCTGGTTTGTCCTTATGGCTGGGATACACCGGGTGGAGTACAAAATCATGTTCGAGATTTAGCCGAATATTTAATCGCTAAGGGCCACTACGTTTCAGTATTAGCCCCAGTAATTGATGAAGCTGCTATCCCAGATTATGTAGTGAGTGCTGGAAAACCTATTGCTATTCCTTATAACGGGGCAGTTGCAAGAGTTTTATTTGGGCCGATTGCATTTTCACGAGTTCGTCATTGGATATCCAATGGAAATTTTGATCTATTGCATCTGCATGAGCCGGCCATTCCTTCAATTTCACTTTTGGCTTGCTGGGCTGCCGAGGGTCCATTGGTTGGAACTTTTCATGCCGCAGCAAAACGACAGAAAGCGATCTTCGCAATCGGTCCGATCCTTGAACCGGTGATTGAAAAACTCACAGCACGCATTGCAGTAAGTGAGGCAGCTCGTGAGACTTTAACTGAGCATCTGGAAACTGATGCCGTCGTTGTACCAAATGGAATTTATGTAGATCATTATCTTGAAGGTGAAGTACGCCCCGAATGGAGTGGAAATACCCTTGGTTTTATTGGGCGATATGAAGAACCACGAAAGGGTTTATCGGTACTACTCGAAGCGCTGCCAATTATTGCTCGCTTCGCACCTGATGTCCGCGTCTTGGTTGCTGGACCTGGCGATAGCAAGGAAGTGCAAGATCAGATTGATCCGCAACTTAGACATCGCTTCGAATTTTTGGGACGTATATCTGAGAAAGAAAAGGCAGACTTTCTCTCATCGGTTTCTCTATACGTTGCGCCAAATACGGGCGGTGAATCATTTGGAATTATTCTTGCTGAGGCGCTGGCAGGAGGCGCTGCAGTTGTGGCTAGTGATATTCCAGCTTTTGATTCACTTCTCGGCAATGGTGAATATGGCGCCCTATTCCAATCTGAAAATCCGCAAGAGCTGGCGAAAGTGGTCATTGAGTTGTTGCGTGATGGGGATAAGAGAAACTCCTTGGCGCAGCGTGGCAAGGTTTACGCCCAACGCTTTGATTGGGATGTCGTCGCTGAAGATATCTTTTCTATTTATGAAATGGCGCTGGTAGGCGGTAAGGGCGTAACTCTTTCGTCAGAAAATCGGGCATGGAATCGCTTTTTGGGGAGAGAAGGAAATTGATGGAAAAGTTCTTATCTATCGCACTTGTTGTCATATTCGTATTTTGGTATCTGTCATATTCGGCGACTCGTTTGGACAGGTTGCATCATCGCGTGGAGACTAGTTGGGCGAATTTAGATGGACTTCTACAACGACGAGCCGCAGTTGGACTCGAAATTGCCAAGAGCGCTATTGCAGATCCGGCATCTGCTTTACTGCTAACAGCCGCCGCCCACCAAGCAAGGGATGCTCAAATGCAGACGCGCTCCCAAGCCGAAAGTGGTTTATCGGGAGCGCTCAGCCTTTTACTTAATGACGGTCATCTTGTAGACGGCTATATCGAGAAAGATTTATTACGCGAACTCTCAGAGTTGACCGACAAGATTCGCGTAGCAATTGCAATGCACGTAGATGCAGTTACTCGCACACAGATGGTGCGCAAGAAGCCCGTTTTTAGAATATTTCGACTTGCCGGTAGCGCACCGCTGCCAGTGACATATGAATTTGAAGCCGATGTCCTCTAAAAAGTTAGTACTGGCTTTAGTAAGTCTTGTTTTAATAGCAGTGCTTACTGGAGCCGTATATGGTTTTGCGGGCATCAAAGATATTGGACAAGTGATAACGAAAGTTTTGAAAGAGGAAAGTCGAAATTCAATCAGTGGTCGCATAGGTAGTGATGGACCGATTTTGGTGGTCAAGATCGATGACACTCCTGCTGCGCATCCACAAGCGGGGCTAGAAGATGCTGACGTTGTCTACATCGAACAAGTAGAAGGTGGGTTGACGCGTCTTGCTGCAGTTTTCTCGTCAGAGATTCCAGATGTGGTTGGTCCAGTGCGCAGCGCTCGAATCTCGGATATCGAACTGCTTGAACAATTTGGCCGCGTTGCATTTGCCTACAGCGGTGCGCAGAGCAAACTCTTGCCCGTGATAGCAGAAGCCAATTTAGAAAATCTAGGGGCGCAGAGACAAGGACGTGATATCTACGCCAATGATCCGGCACGATTTGCACCAACTGCGATGATGCTACAAGCAAAAAAATTGATGGGCAAAGTTGCCGAGCAAGGAAGATCTATTGCGATTTCTAAAAATATTGGTTGGAGATTTGGTGATGCTCCAGATACGGGTACGACGATTAGTTCAGTTCAAGTTTTTTGGCCCACAAGCTCTTATGAGGTGACTTGGTCACAATCGGAAAAGCGCTGGTTACTATCGCAACAAGGATTGCCAGATTTGGCCGCATCCGGATTGCAATTAGGTCCGACTACCTTTGTTATTCAATTTGTCGCAATAACTCCTTCGGAATATTACGACAAAGTCGGGCAAGTCACACCATTTTCTGCGACAGTTGGAAGTGGAAAAGGTTTTATTTTGCGCGATGGATTAGCAATTGCAGCGCTCTGGAATCGTCCAACTGCCGAAGTGGGTACTTCTTGGACTTTGCCAACCGGAGAGGAAATTCTCTTCGCTTCAGGCCAAATATGGGTGGCACTTACTGATAAGCAGCCTGTATTTACGCCCGCAAGTACATCAAATATTGCAGATGCACTAACCAAGGGTTCAAAGTAGTATTGATTCACTTAAGATCCAGTGGGGTCTTTTTGGATAAGAAATACGAGAGTTTTTACAAAGGGAGTTTTAAATGTCAGAGGCAGTCGGCACAGCACGCGTGAAGCGCGGTATGGCAGAAATGCTCAAGGGTGGCGTCATCATGGATGTCGTAAACGTTGAGCAAGCCAAGATCGCCCAAGATGCTGGAGCGTGTGCAGTCATGGCTTTAGAGCGTGTGCCCGCAGATATTCGCGCCCAAGGTGGAGTCGCACGTATGTCTGATCCTGACATGATCGAAAAGATAAAGGCGGCAGTAACGATTCCTGTGATGGCAAAGGCACGCATCGGCCACTTTGTAGAAGCCCGCATTTTGGAAGCCCTCGGCGTTGACTACATCGATGAATCAGAAGTTTTAACTCCTGCAGATTTCGAAAACCATATTGATAAATGGGATTACAAAGTTCCCTTCGTCTGTGGGGCAACAAATCTTGGTGAAGCACTGCGTCGCATTAATGAAGGTGCCGCAATGATTCGCTCTAAAGGTGAAGCCGGAACAGGTGATGTTTCAAATGCGATGATGCATATGCGCAAAATTGGTGGAGAAATCCGTCGCCTTTCATCTATGCGCGAAGATGAACTCTATGTTGCAGCCAAGGAACTTCAGGCGCCTTTTGCCTTAGTCAAGGAAGTTGCCGAAACTGGGAAACTCCCAGTTGTTTTATTTACTGCTGGCGGAATTGCAACGCCTGCAGATGCTGCGTTGATGATGCAGATGGGCGCTGACGGTGTCTTTATCGGTTCTGGTATTTTCAAATCGGGAGATCCAGCCGCGCGAGCCTTGGCTTGTGTTAAAGCGACAACATTCTTTGATGATGCCAAAGTGGTGGCCGATGCATCTCGCGGTTTAGGTGAAGCAATGGTTGGTATAAATGTTGCAGATTTGCCAGCACCGCACCGTTTAGCCGAACGCGGCTGGTAGTTCACTTACTGTAATGAAGATCGGTGTTCTGGCGCTGCAAGGCGATTTCCGTGAGCACTTATTGGCTGCTAAGCAAGCAGGCCATGCGGGGCTAACCGTAAGACGAAGTGAAGAGCTAGCCGAAGTCGATGCCCTAATACTTCCCGGCGGTGAATCAACCACGATCGCACAATTGGCGCGAACCTTTGATCTATTTACAGATATAAAAAAACGGATCGCAGAAGGTATGCCGGTTTATGGTTCATGCGCCGGAATGATTCTCTTAGCCGATCGCATTGTCGACGGCGCACTTGGACAGGAAACCTTCGGAGGCATCGATATGACTGTGCGGCGCAACGCATTCGGGCGACAGGTTGACTCCTTTGAAAGTGATTTGAACTTTAATGGCACCGAAATGCACGCGGTATTCATCCGAGCTCCGTGGGTAGAAGAACTATCGAGTTCAGTCCAAGTGCTCTCTGATGTGATCGCCGCTGATGGCAAGCGCCATCCCGTGGCAGTTCGCCAAGGTGCGCTCTTTGCGACCTCTTTCCATCCAGAATTAACCACAGATTTACGCGTACATCGTTACTTCTTTGATCAAGTGTGTGCCGGCGCGATAAAGTAACGACACTAAATTCGCGTTTGAAAAGATGATTGAGGTGTTCTAAATGTCAGGCCATTCCAAATGGGCAACGACAAAGCATAAGAAGGCTGTCATCGATGGTCGTCGCGCGAAGAATTTTGCGAAATTAATCAAGGGCATCGAAGTAGCCGCACGTAATGGTGGAGCCGATGTTGATGGCAACCCAACTCTCTTTGATGCAATCGCTAAGGCGAAGAAGAATTCAATGCCGGCGGATAATATCGATCGCGCAGTAAAGCGTGGTGCTGGTCTGGAATCTG
>SHVF01000030.1 GCA_009691135.1 Candidatus Planktophila sp. | reverse complement strand
AATCAAAGGGTCCAGTCGGTGTCCTGCGCTTAGCAATTTCACGCAAATCCCAAATGGTTATGGCTTTTGCCAGCCGCTTTTGGCGCGAAGGCAGAGAAGGGAGCGCAAATTTAAGAAGCGGAGCCAGTTCGCTTATCTTTGGAATCTGCCGCCTGACATTCTTTTTAGCCAAAATTCTCCCCATTCATAGATGTAGATCCTATATGATTTCTTCAATTGCTTCAAAGTGTGATGCGCCGACTAAACCAACTTTAGCCCGTCGGGAGTGGGAATTAATGAGTAAATTGATTCAAAATTTCAAATCTGGCGATAAATCACAGAAGGATTTACTGGGTGGCAAAGGTGCCAATCTCGCTGAGATGGTACAGATTGGCTTGCCGGTTCCACCTGGATTTACCATCACTACCGATGCCTGTCGCCACTTCTTATTAACCCATGAGTTCCCCAAACATCTAGCTACCGAGCTATTTGATTATCTAGACAAGCTAGAGACCGAGACTGGCAAAAAATTTGGAGATAGCGCAAATCCCTTATTGGTATCAGTTCGCTCCGGTGCAAAATTCTCAATGCCCGGAATGATGGAAACGGTACTAAACGTTGGTATAACTTATGAAGTTGCAGAGAGCATGGCGGCCACTTCTGGCAATCCGCGCTTTGCATGGGATTCATATCGCAGATTTATAGAGATGTTTGGTAAGACGGTCTGTGAGGTCCCAGTCTCTGATTTCCAGCAAATAGAAGAACGAATTCTGGCTAAAAGTGGGCGCTCAGATTTGCAGTCGCTGGAAGTTGAAGATATCAAGGCTCTAGCAGATGGATTTATAAAATTAATTGAGTTAACTACTGGAGAAAATTTCCCAACTGATCCAAAAATTCATTTAGTTCGTGCAATCGAAGCTGTCTTTAAATCTTGGAATTCTGAGCGTGCTCAAATGTATCGCCGGCGCGAACGGATTCCATCGGATATTGGAACTGCGGTAAATATTCAAGCAATGGTCTTTGGTAACTTAAGTGATGATTCAGGAACCGGGGTTGCCTTTACTCGAAACCCAGCAACTGGCGAGAATGGGCGCTATGGGGATTATCTACAAAGAGCGCAGGGTGAAGATGTGGTTGCTGGCATTCGCACACCACTAACACTTGAGGATTTTGCGAGCCTAGCTCCCAACTTGGCTAATGAATTAGATGCGGTCATGCAGATGTTAGAAGATCATTACGGTGATCTTTGTGATATCGAATTTACAGTTGAAAAAGGTAAGCTCTGGATTCTTCAAACTCGAGTCGGCAAAAGAACTGCTGAGGCAGCTTTTAGAATTGCAATCGCTTTAGTTGAAGAGGGAAAAATTGATATGGACGAGGCGCTGCGACGCACCTCTGGTGATCAATTAGTGGCGCTGATGTTCCCGCAATTCGATTCTTCGGCTAAGAGAGAGTTGATAGCCTCTGGGATTCCGGCATCACCGGGTGCTGCAGTTGGTGAGGCGGTATTTGATTCCAAGCGCGCATTCGATATGTCCAAGGCTGGCAAAAAAGTTATTTTGGTGCGTCGCGAAACTAGTCCAGATGATTTAGTCGGAATGGTGGCATCGCAAGGCATTTTGACTAGTCGTGGTGGCAAGACTTCACATGCGGCGGTTGTGGCTCGCGGAATGGGCAAAACAGCAGTTTGTGGTGTTGATTCAATTTCAGTAGATGAGCGGGCCAATCTATTTACAGTAGGTAATGTGACAATCTTTGAGGGAGATTTAATTTCGATTGATGGAACTACAGGCAATGTTTATAGAGGCGAGGTCCCTGTTGTCGCATCCCCAGTAACTTCTTACTTGGAAGGACGGCTTTCTGCAGAATCTGATGAGGCGAGCCCAGTTGTAAAAGCGGTAGATCGAATATTGGCTCATGCAGATACCCGGCGCAGATTACAGGTGCGCACTAATGCTGACACACCAGAGGATGCAATTAGAGCGCGAATATTAGGCGCAGAAGGGGTTGGCTTATGTCGAACCGAGCATATGTTTTTAGGCACCCGTCGTTCATACGTTGAGCGTTTAGTTCTCGCCGAAAATGAAGATATACAACGATCAGTAATCGCCGAAATGGAACCGCTACAAAGAGCTGATTTCGTAGGAATTATGATGGCGATGTCAGGACTTCCAGTAACAATTCGACTGCTTGATCCACCGTTACATGAATTTCTACCTTCGCTAATTCAATTAAGTGCAGTAATGGCGCGAGCAGAAGCGTTAAACGAAGAGATTTCTGTGCGCGATAAGGCGATGTTCGCTGCAGTAAATCGCCTGCACGAAGCCAATCCCATGTTGGGTCTGCGTGGTGTGCGGCTAGGCATTTTGATTCCTGAACTTTACAAAATGCAGGTAAGAGCTCTGGTTTACGCTTATCTGGAAGTAAAGAAGTTAGGGCACGACCCGAAACCTGAGGTGATGATTCCATTGGTTTCTACTCAGCGCGAACTTCTATCTCTGCGCGAGATCCTGGAAGCAGAAATTGCTAATACCTTTAAGGGAACGGCATTCGATACAGAATTTCCAATTGGCAGCATGATCGAAACACCTCGCGCGGCAATTACCGCCGATCGGTTAAGTGCACATGCAGATTTCTTCTCATTTGGTACCAATGACTTAACGCAATTGACTTGGGCATTTAGTCGCGATGATGTGGAATCGACTTTTCTCCCCAGGTATTTAGATCTTGAGTTACTTCCATTTAATCCTTTTGAATCACTAGATGAAGCCGGGGTTGGAATTCTTCTAAAGACTGCCGTTGATTTGGCTCGGGGGATAAATGCAGATTTCAAATTAGGCATTTGTGGAGAACATGGTGGGGATCCGCGCAGTATTCATTTCTTCAATTCACTCGGTTTAGATTACGTATCCTGTTCGCCATTTAGAGTCCCGGTGGCGCGACTGGAATCTGGACGGGCAACAGTTATTTCGTCCTAATCTTTGACGGGGGTAACGGATAGAGTTGCCGCCATGAGCGATCTTTCGGCACAGGTGCGTAAAGCACTCGATGCTGCGGTGGCTGCAATTGGTGGTGCTCCTCGCGAAGGCCAGATTGAAATGGCAGAGGCTGTGGCCAATGCCCTCACTGATCGCCATCACTTAATGGTTCAAGCAGGCACCGGAACCGGTAAATCACTTGCTTATTTAGTTCCGGCACTTGTTCATGGCCGAAAAGTATTGGTGGCAACAGCAACACTGGCGCTGCAACGCCAGTTGGTAGAAAGAGATTTGCCGGCAGTTGTTCCGGCACTTGAAAAAGTTCTGGGTCGTGAGATTACATTTGGAATTTATAAAGGTGTCGGCAATTACGTTTGTCTACAGAAGATGAATTCTGAAGACCCCGATCCAGATGGCGAAGTACTGCTGGAAGTAAGTCACCTCGGCAAAGATGCCAAACGTTTACATGCCTGGGCAAAGACGCCGGGGGTCTCAGGTGATCGCGATGATGCACCAGAGGTCGACCGTCGTGTTTGGGCTGCTAATTCACTTTCAGGTCGCGAATGTGTTGGCGCAGATGTTTGTAATTACGGACCACAATGTTTTGCCGCCCTTGCCAAAGCCAAGGCGCAATTGGCCGATGTAGTCGTCACAAACCACACACTGCTTGCAATTGAAATTGTTGATTCACATCCAATTTTGCCCGAAAGAGATGCCGTTATTTTGGATGAAGCCCACGAATTCATGGATCGCACAACCCAAGCGGTCACTGAAGAGTTAACATCGGCGCGCGTTATTCGCGCCGCTGCAATGGCGCGCAAACATATGCCGGGCAAGTTATCTGATGCCCTTACAAAAGCTGCCGATAATTTTCATGATGCGATGGCAGATTACGGTGATCAAATTCGTGGTGATTTAAGCGCGCAAGGTCGCCTTGAGGAGATCCCATCTTCGCTAGAAGCACCGATACGCAAGGTAAAAGATGCCGCCGCCGCCATCGTGCAGATTATCAATGCAGACGATGACATCATCGATTCAGATGCTATAGCCGAACGCGCACGCGTCAAAGGTGCGGTTAGTGAAATAAATACAACATGTGGCAAGTTATTAAAGATGGGCAATACCCATGTGCTTTGGTATGAACCAACTTTTTCCACCTTGCATTTGGCGCCACTGTCGGTCTCTGAAGTCCTGCGCGCAAATCTTTTGACCAAGACGCCAGTTATTGCAACATCTGCAACGCTGACGGTTGGCAATGGCTTTGATGCGATGGCGCGCAGTATTGGCTTTGTTGTTGGCTCTGATGCTGATTCAGAGAGTGAAGATGGTGATATTGATCCAGCAAATGTGCAGATGCTCGATGTTGGTTCGCCATTTGATTTCGCAAATCAAGGTGTGCTCTATATGCCCAAACATTTACCAGAACCTGGCCGAGATGGACCAAGTATTGAAGTCTTGACCGAACTCGGTGAGTTAATTGATGCCGCAGGCGGTCGCACTTTGGCGTTATTTAGTTCCTGGCGCGGGGTGGAGGCAGCGGATGCGCACTTGCGTAGCGTTTTAAAAGAGTTGCCAATAACAATAATCACCCAAAAGCGTGGCGATGTGGTTGGTCCACTGGTCGAGCGTTTTGCCAAAGATGAGACTTCAATTTTGCTTGGCACAATGTCGCTCTGGCAGGGCGTTGATGTTCCGGGCGACTCTTGTATTTTGGTTGCCATTGATCGAATTCCATTTCCGCGGCCAGATGAACCTGTGATGTCGGCGCGTGCATCTTTGGCCGATGCCGCAGGTGGCAGTGGGTTCATGCAGGTTTCCTTGCCCCGGGCGGCGCTGTTATTAGCGCAGGGGACTGGTCGGTTGATCCGCAGCGTGGATGACCGCGGCGTTGTTGCGATATTAGATTCACGAATCGCCACTAAGCGCTATGGAAGTGTGTTGTTGAACTCAATGCCACCGCTGTGGCGCACATCAGATGGCTTGATCGTCCGCGACTCGTTGCGAAGATTATCTAAGGGCGTGAAAGAATAATGATATGCCCCGCATTCAAACAGATTCACTGGCCGCCCATCGTGACTGGCGCCGTAGCCAGTTAATTGATGCCGCCGCCGCTATTGCGCTGGAATCAGGTGGCCACTCAATTACCGTTGCAGCCGTTGCACAACGCGCTGGGTTATCGCGCACCTCAGTTTATGAATACTTTTCCAGCAGTGCAGATTTGGTAGCCGACCTCGTAATAGATGAATTAGATAGTTTCGCGCATGATCTGAAATTGGCAGTCTCTGATGAAGCAGACCCTTATAAATCAATTGAAATATGGATCTCTAGTTCACTTATTTATATCGCAGATGGCCGCCATTTATTGGCAAAGGTGCTAAATGCGGTAGAGCTTCCACGTGATCGAAGCAGTGACATTGGCGCGGCGCACCGTGCTTTGTTAGCACCGCTCACCAACTGCCTGCAACAAATAGGTGTTACGGACATACCTCAATGTCTAACGTTGCTGCAATCCATAACTGATGTTGCAACAAAGCGAATTGAAAATGGAGCAGATGCAGAAAGCGAGATTGCTAAGACCATCGCCTTCTGCATCGCCGGAATTCGCTCGCTTACTTAACGGGGATCGTGTAAACGATACTCAAGGCGTTCCACATGCCAATTTTGGCTGGAGCAGTAGCCCTAACTTTGCATTCGCCACTCTTATTTGCTTGAGCCAAGTTAAGTTCAACTATGCAGTTCTTGGTAAGTGATTTATAAGTAATCGCTGAACCAAAGTTGGTTTCGACTGGGAACGCCTTTGGCTTTCCTTTTATAAGATTCTTGGTCATACGTTCGATCCTTTGTTCTCCAGGAACCAAGAGAAATGGGAAGTTTCCAGCGGCTGCTGCAGTAGTTGCATTTCCATCAGTTGCAAAGGCAAGTGCGCATTGACCGGCGCCTTTGAGTGCGGTGAATGCGTCGTTGCTATATGTGCAATCAGGGGTAAGTGAAGTAAGAGTTACTATTAGCCCTGATTTTGCTGTAGCAACTATCATGGTGTTGGCGCGGTAGGCCAGATTTGATGGCACATTGCGCACCAAGATTTTGCCATTTAACGTCACGGTAATTTCATCAGCTGCCAGAACAGGTGCTGTTGCACCTTTTACAAACGAGATTGGCAAGAACTTATCTTCTGAAGTATCCGCCGTCGCTGTGTGATCACGGCGAAAGAAGAGTCCGCATTGTGCGGTTGTGCAATCTACGGTTACGCCTCTGCCAGTAATTGATCCAGCAACCTTCATTGCTATTGGACCTGTCGAACTAATTGTTCCTGGCTCACCATTGGCTGAAACCCAAAGCTGCAAAGTATCGCTACAAGTTACTGGGCGGGCAGTTCCGACGGGAGCGAGGCACTGCTGAATGTACATTCCTGAGCCAGTTGGGAACTTTGTGAACCCACCATTGATTGTTGCACCTGCTGGGTTCAAGTTTGTCAACGAGCCACTGGTAAAGGCAAATGTTTCTGCATGCGATGGTGCTGCAGAAATCACAGGGATAGCGGTTGCGATTGCCAGGGCAATCGCTGTAAATCTCTTACGAGAAACGAACATTTATTACTCCTTATAGTTGGTTTTAACTCTATTTGTTTTTAAATGTAATTGGGATGAATAAATCATTAGTGCGATCGCCTTCATGCAAATGATCCGATCGCACCGTAATTGCACATTTAACTTTTGTGCAATCAGACTTCCCGATCATCTTTGTGATCGAAAGTTTTTCACTAAATCTTCCTCCACCTTTAAAAGCGATCGCTAAGCCTGCACCGTATGCAGGCGCATTCGAAGAAATCCAAGTGGATGCGCCGCCGATTCCGGCCTTGTTGGCGCCTCCACCACATGGAGTTGGTGCCGCACCTGGCTTTGGAACTACGCAATATGCCAGATAGATTCCAATCGTTTCATCAAAACCTTTGCCGTTAACGGTCACCATTTGCACTTTTTTGGAAACTTCTAACGTCGATTTTGTCACAGAGATGCTCTGCCCAAATGATCCGCTTACCAAATATTTTGCAGAAGCGGGAGCTATTTCCATTGCAGCGATAGCGAAAATTGAAATCGCAATCACTACTTTCTTTCTGGAAATTGGCATAGCTAAAGCCTAAAGTCAGTGGGGTAAATACTTATCCGACAGCGTCACCACACATGTCGGTAAGATTTTTGAGATGATTCCAGCATGCGTAAAAGAGGTGTTTTTTCGAGGGTTATTGTTGCCTCTATCACCTTCGCCACGCTAACTGGGTGTTCGCAATCACAGAGTTCTAATATCGAAATTAACTCTGCCGATGCGATCTCGATCACCAGTGAAGAGAAATTAACTTCCAGGCGAATTATTGCGTTAGCCAATGGTTCTGCTGAAATAATTTCAGCACTCGGTTATAAAGAAAATTTAATTGGACGCGATATTGCAAGTACGGATGCTGATTTAAAAAGTGTTCCAGTGATTACTTCGGGGCACGTAGTAATTGCCGAAAAGGTTATCTCCCTCAATCCAGATTTAGTTCTCATAGATAAAGCAACTGGTCCAGCTGGGGCAATTGCTGCTCTGAAAAATGCTAATATCTTGGTTAAAGAGATTCCCGAAGCATGGCAGTTAAGTGATATCTCGACGAAGGTAGCCAGCATCGCAGATGCAATCGGTGCCCCAAAGGCTGGCGACAAATTGGCAGCAGAATTGCAATTAGTGATTTCCAGTGTGAAAGGCGTTGGCAATAAAACTGGTGTCACATTTCTCTATCTGCGTGGTGGTTCAGCAATCTATTTAGTTGGCGGCAAGGGATCAGGAGCTGACTCTTTGCTTTCTGCAATCGGGGCAGTTGATGTGGGGGCTGCGTTACTACCAAATCCATTTAATCCAATGTCGAGTGAGCTAATGGTCAAACTAAATCCCGATGTAATTCTGGTTATGTCCAAAGGGCTGCAATCCGTCGGAGGCATCGCCGGACTAACGCAATTGCCGGGGATCGCCCAAACCAGAGCTGGTAAATCACAGCGGATTATCGCCGTCGATGATTCACTCCTGCTTTCATTTGGTCCGCGAACACCTGATTTACTGACTCGCTTAGCGGCGGCGCTTACAAAGGTAATTGGTCTGTGAAACGCTCTTTAGCCGTAGCTCTATTACTTATCGGACTCTCAGTGTTCGCACTTTCCTTAGGGGCAGCCGATGTGGCGCAAACTTGGAAACACATTTTGGATCCATTTAATAATTCAGCAAATTCATCTCATCAAATAATTTGGGAAATTCGCGCTCCACGAATAGCAGCAGCACTTTTAGTTGGAGCAAGCCTTGGTATCGCAGGTGTTCTGGCTCAAGGATCGACCAATAACCCGTTGGCAGATCCGGCAATCTTGGGCACTTCAGCCGGTGCCGCACTCGGTGTCTTAGTTGGCGTTCTCTCCAATTTGGTAAGTATCGGATCTATTGGTGCGGTTCTCTGCGCAGCAATTGGTGCGCTCCTTTCTACACTTTTAACATTTTCATTGGCGAGATCTGCTCTGCAATTAATCACAATTGGTATTGGTGTTTCAGCGATTTTAACTGCCATCGTTGGATTAACCATCACAATTATTTCCAGACCGGATGCTCGTTCCATATCCTTCTGGTCATTTGGATCATTGGCGCTAGTTACTCCGCAATCCCTTCTCATGCTGGCGCCCGTTTTGGTTATTGCAACCGCATTTGCTTGGAAAATAACGCCATCACTTGATCTGCTCTCACTTGGGGATGCCTCCGTTAGACATATCGGAAACGATGCTCAGCGCATTCGTTGGAAAGCGTTCGCAATCTTGGCGACATTGGTTGCAGTAACAGTTTCTATTGTGGGCTCGATCGCATTTCTGGCGCTGGCAGCCCCCCATATTGCGCGGTTTATCAATGGACCGCGCAACCGCTCACTTATCTTTTTTGCAGGTGCAATTGGGGCGCTAATTTTGCTAATCGCAGATACCGCGGCCCGCGCTCTTGTACCTCCTTATGAGTTGCCTATTGGCCTTTTAACTTCCCTAATTGGCGCACCAATATTGATCATCACATTGAAAAAAGGTGGTGAAGTGTGGCGCTAGTTGAAATCACCAATATAAAGATCAAATTAGGTAACCAATTGGTTGTAGATGATTTCTCTGCAACGCTTCCCCCAGGCACGATTACAGCAATCATTGGTCCTAATGGAAGTGGAAAGAGCTCGCTAATTGGCGCAATTGCCGGAGACTTGCCACTTTTTGCTGGCAGTATTGCAATAAATGGCGTTGCAATTAAAGCCCTATCGCTGAAAGAGGCGGCGGCAGTTAGAAGTGTCGTTCTACAAAATAGAAATTATTGGCTCTCATATTCAGTGCGAGAAGTTGTTGCGATGGGGCAAGATCCTGTTGCCATTTCGCGAATCGATCATATTATTGATCAATTAGAGATGAAAGAATTCGCTGATCAGAGAGTTACTACTCTTTCTGGGGGACAGGCGCAGCGCGTAGAAATCGCTCGCGCTTTGATTCGCGATAGTGAAATTTATTTACTTGACGAACCTCTGTCAGCACAAGATTCGAATAGCAAAGATCGGATTATTCGAATATTGCAGGATATGCGTGCTGCTGGAAAGACAATCTTGATAATTGCTCATAGCGAAGCCCGCGCTTTAACTTGGTGTGATCAGGTATTCGATCTTGGATCGTAACTCGGGCCAAGATTTTGCAAAGCTGGGATGTAAAGGCAATCGCGTTACATTATCAAATAAAACCCACTTAACTTCATGCGATTCATCATTTAATTCGTGCGCTTCAAGCTCGGCGTTGGCTTCGGCAATTATCGTCTGGTAACTCCAAATACCGTGATCATCGATATGTTTATCGCGCGGATCTAAACATTGTGGATCAATTCCGGTTTCTTCGATTGCTTCGCGAATTGCGCTATCTATAACGCTCTCATGAGAATCACGCGCTCCACCTGGAATTCCCCAAGTGTCGCCGTTATGAACCCAAGGCGCACGATGCTGCAACAAAATCGAACCATTGCGATAAATAAGTAGCCCTGCAGCACCGTGAACGCCCCAGTGTTTGCTGCCGCAACTGCATTCGATCCAACCATCTCCATCGCGCGCCACCATCACATCCCTAGAGTGTCACATCTATCCACAACTTTCGACTTTAGTAGCAGATGCCTTAGCCAAAGGTTCTATTTTGCGCCACGTGAAACTCAGAATCCTTGTCTTGGTAGCCGCGTTGACAACATCAACAATTAACCCCTTAGCAGCGGCTGATTGTGAAATTACTTGTGTAGATGTCTATACCCAAGATGGCCAATTAATCTTTGAAGCTCGCAAGGGATCGGGGTCCAAAGCTAGCGTTGTGGTTAAGCCGAAAACAGTTGCTAAACCAAAAGCCAGAGTTGCGGTGAAGCCAAAAGTTGTGGTCAGTCCAAAAGTTATTGCTAAGCCAAAGATGGCGGTAGCAAAGAAGAAAACTACGCCGAAGAAAATTGCACCGGCAGCGGCAACATCCCTTAGCGATCGCATCAGCAAATCTTTGCCGACAGCCGGAATCTCATACCAACCTAATTTTCAACCCTTAATAAATGTTCCAGTTTATTTCTGGAGCGATGTACCAACTCTATTTCGCAGCAAAGTTGATTTAATTGGTGAATCAATTGATGTGGCGATGCGACCTTCATTTACTTGGTCATTTGGGGATGGATCTTTTACGACAACTACAGATCCAGGTGGGCCATATCCTGGCGGCAAAATCACACACATTTATTCAAATCCTGGAACCTATCCCGTTATTTTGATTACAACTTGGGGCGGTTCCTTTTCGCATAACTCAATCGAGCGCGCCATTACTGGGCAAATCAGAAAGAGCACCGCACTGTCCATCACCGTGGTGGCAGCTCCAACCCGCTTCATGAATTGAGCAAATATGACCACGCTAACTTCACCGCACGATTTAATTGCTGCAATTCCATTTCTAATTGGTTATCACCCAGTTGATTCACTTGTTGTTGTATCAATTAAAGCTAAGTACGTCGGCATGGCGATGCGCGTTGATTATCCCACTGATCTGCCGGCATCATCCTACGATTTACTGGCATCGCATTTGCAACGTGAGGGCTCATCCGGTGCGTTATTAGTTGCCTATGTTCCAACCGATCGCACCGATGGGGAAGCGGTTTTAAGTGATTTGGCTGCAGCGCTTACCCGTATTGATATAGCAATTGATGAGTCACTAATTATTAAGGATAACCGCTATCGCTCTACACTTTGCGTAGATTCGGAATGCTGTCCTCCTGGGGGACGCGATCTTCCTGAAATTAGCGCTTCGCGTATTGCCTTAGAACATGTTGTCGCTGGCATAACCATGCCATTTGCAAATATCGAAGCGCTAACCAAATCAATCTCACCTCTGATCATTAGTGAAGATTCCAAGTGGATTGATCAGGTTTGCAAGTTTGCAAAAGTGGATAAGGAAACTGACCTAAATGCCCTGCAGCGAGATGGTGCAACTGCGGTAATTGATTTGGCTGGAGAATTCACCGCGGGTCGCGGATCCGAAGATCTTGAACTAACGGCACGAGTAATAGGTCGCCTCTCAGATATTCAAGTCCGAGATTTTGCGCTTGGTAGCCACGACGATGAAAACATAGATAGTTACTTCCTGATGTGGCGCCAACTCCTGCGCATGGCGCCAGTGGGCCAAGTTGCACCTGTGGCATCACTCTTTGCGGCTCTTGCCTACGAGTCCGGAGATGGTGCCTTAGCGCATCGCGCCCTTGATCGCGCCCTGGCCGATATCAATGGTTATACATTAGCGCTTCTGTTGCGGCGCGTATTTACCGCTGGGTGGCCCCCACAATCATTTGCAGCCATGCGCCGTGAATTACACCCCAAAGTCTGTTCTGGAATTTTTGGGCTAGACTTCCGCCAGGTCACGAGTTCTAATCGATAGCCCCGGCTGATTAGGCGGCAACCCTCCACCGCGGTGGGGTGCTCCGGGTGAAGACCAGGTCGATAGCAAGGTGCCATCGGCAAGAGTGGTTAGCTAAAAAAATTTATGGGATAACCCTAATAATTTTTTATCTCCACCTTAAATTAGGAGGCTACATTGTCATACTCATTTGAAACCCAACAAGTCCATGCTGGTCAAGTTGCAGATCCAACAACTGGGGCACGCGCACTGCCGTTGTATCAAACAACTGCATATCAGTTCCGCGATACCAAACATGCCGCTGATCTGTTTGGTTTAGCAGAAATGGGAAATATCTACACCCGCATCATGAATCCAACACAGGATGTGGTTGAGCAGAGAATTGCTGCATTAGAA
>SHVF01000029.1 GCA_009691135.1 Candidatus Planktophila sp. | reverse complement strand
TGTGCATACGTTGCACAGCAGATTGTTGTGAAAGCAAAGTATGGGTTGTGGGTTACCAAGCCTGAAAAAGCAGCGATGCTTTCTCTACTCGATAGATGTCCTGGCTTTAAAGCACCAACAAATTAAAGTGCGTCGGCTCCGCGCTCGCCAGTGCGAACCCGTACAACAGTTTCAACTGGTGTAACCCAGATCTTTCCATCACCGATTGAACCGGTGTTGGCTGTGTTGGCGATGATGTCGACCAAGTTTGCGGTTTCAGAGTCTTCGGCAAGTAATTCGATTCGCACCTTTGGAATGAAATCAACTGTGTATTCGGCGCCCCGATAAATTTCTGTGTGGCCCTTTTGGCGCCCGAATCCGCGGGTTTCAGAGACTGTCATGCCATGAACACCGGCCGCTTGTAGTGCGACTTTAATATCATCGACTTTGGCTGGCTTTACGATTGCGGTAATTAGTTTCATATTCTTCTCGCTTCTCTTGTTTGAACTCTAGTACCGGTTTGAGTTGCCGGTTATGTCATAAGCAGATTCAGCATGGAATTTTGTATCCAAGCCATTTAATTCATCGTCACGGAAGGCGCGGAATCCAATAGTTTTGCTGATAACTGTCGCAATTAGCCAAGTAGCGCAGAACGAGAAGGTGCCCACAACTATTATTGCGATTACTTGAGACTGCATTAGATCTGTTCCGCCACTGAAGAAGAGACCGTCTTTACCTGCAGCATTTGCTGTAACTGTTGCAGCAAGTCCAATAAATAGCATTCCGAGGATTCCGCCAACGCCGTGAACGCCCACAACATCTAGAGAATCGTCATAACCATATTTATATTTGCGTGTGACAGCCCAACTAGATGCCACACCAGCGATTAAACCGAGCACTAGCGCACCGAGTGGATTTACAAATCCGCAGGCCGGTGTGATTGCAACCGCACCGGCGATCGCACCGGAAGCCACACCAAGTGTTGTTGCTTTGCCATCGCGCTTTTTTTCAAAAGCGATCCATGACATTGCAGCAGCTGCAGTTGCAATCTGTGTATTGATCATTGCGGTGGCCGCAAGTGAACCTGCAGAGAGTGCTGATCCTGAGTTAAATCCAAACCAACCGAACCAAAGCATTCCGGCACCGAGAAGAACTAGCGGCATATTGTGTGGCCGCATCGGGTCACGTCTGAATCCGTCACGCTTACCAAGGACAAGTGCCAGGGCTAACGCTGCAGCACCTGAGTTAATTTCAACAACTGTGCCGCCCGCAAAATCGAGTGCACCTAATTTGTCGATGATCCAACCGCCAGAACCGCCTTGGGTAGCAAAGGCCCAGTGCGCAACTGGTATGTAAACCAAAGTAATCCAAACAGCTACGAAAATTACCCAA
Source organism: Candidatus Planktophila sp. (assembly GCA_009691135.1). GTDB lineage: Bacteria > Actinomycetota > Actinomycetes > Nanopelagicales > Nanopelagicaceae > Planktophila. The sequence continues at coordinate 12,401 of SHVF01000029.1, read as the reverse complement.
GAACCATATTTAGCACGATCTGCAATCGCACCAGAAAGAAGTGCCACCGTGATAATTGCAAAAGTTAATTGGAACATAGCAAATGCCAGAACAGGAATTTGATGGCCTTCGGGGCCAGTTACTTGATCTAAAGTATTGGATAAACCAATGTGATCTAAGTTTCCGATTAGCCCACCATTTGATTTACCGAAGGCAAGTGAATATCCGTAGAGCACCCAGATAATTGTCGTTACGCCAATTGCAGCAAATGACATCATCATCATATTTAGCGCGCTCTTTACGCGGACCATTCCGCAATAATAGATGGCCAGCCCTGGCGTCATGAATAAAACAAGAGCGGCACTTGCTAATACCCACGCAGTATCGCCGGAATTAATGTTCATCACAGTACTCTCCGATATCTGCCGCAACACGAGATTTGTTGCTGCAATGGAACAATGTTAAAGGGAGTCTTAGTGGCTTACGTTATATCGCTCATATGACGCGAGGATTTCTTCTTCGGCGGCGTCATGGCCCACCCATTCGCCGCCATGAACCTCTTTGCCTGGCTCAAGAGTCTTGTAAACCTCGAAGAAGTGTTTGATTTCATCTAGTTCATAAACTGGGACGTCATCTAAATCATTGAGGTTGGATTTGCGAATATCACCGGCTGCAACACAGAGCAACTTGTCGTCACCGCCCTTTTCATCAGTCATGCGGAACATTCCGATAACGCGGCAAGATACAACGCAACCAGGGAAGGTTGGCTCATCCAACATAATCAAAGCGTCAAGTGGGTCACCATCATTGGAAAGAGTGTTCTTAACGAAACCATAATCATGTGGAAAACGAGTTGCAGTAAAGAGCATGCGGTCTAGGCGAACTTCACCAGTTGAGTGGTTGATTTCGTATTTATTGCGGGAGCCCGCTGGGATTTCAACTACTACGTCGAAGATCATTTATACCGCTCTCGTTAATTAAGTTGGAAAAAACTTGGGGTGAACGACGGGGCTCGAACCCGCGACATCCCGGACCACAACCGGGTGCTCTACCAGCTGAGCTACGTCCACCATGTGCTAATTGAATTCTAATAGTACCTGTTATCTAGTCTTGCCCGTTATCTGGAGTGGTCGGAATAAACAAGGTTGAGCGGTAATAAGCCAATTCGGTGATCGAATCTTGGATATCTCCAAGGGCGCGATGGTTGCCAGTCTTGGCCGGGGCTGCGAAATAGAGCTTGGGATACCAACGCCTTGCCAACTCTTTGATCGATGAAACATCGACGGTGCGGTAGTGCAAATATTCATTTAACCGCGGCATATCGCGCGCAATAAAATTACGATCAACGCTGACTGAATTTCCAGCCAACGGAGATTTTCCAGCAACAGCGCCCGTAGTTTCTAAGTAAGCCAAGATCGCATCTTCGGCCTTGCTCATCGTGGTGCCATTTGGAATTTCTGTGATCAACCCTGATCTCGTATGCATTTGTGTTACATACTCATTCATCCCCGCTAATTTTTCTGGGGTGGTTGCAATTACGACATCGATGCCATCGCCAATCACGTTTAGATCAGAGTCTGTGACCAAGACCGCAATTTCGACCAGGGCATCGCCAACTAGGTCCAGGCCAGTCATTTCGCAGTCGATCCAGATCAGGTGGGGCAGGGGTGTAGTCATGTGCGCCTGGCAGGAATCGAACCTGCGACAACTCGCTTAGAAGGCGAGTGCTCTATCCGACTGAGCTACAGGCGCCTGCAGAGGTCGATAGTTAATTGTACCGAAGAGAGCCAGTAAGGTTTTCTCCATGGCTGAATTCATTTACACGATGAAAAAGACGCGCAAAGCGCATGGTGACAAGGTAATTCTCGATGATGTGACCTTGATGTTTTATCCAGGGGCAAAAATTGGTGTGGTCGGCCCAAACGGCGCCGGTAAATCCACCGTCTTGCAGATCATGGCCGGGCTGCAACAACCATCAAATGGTGAGGCATACCTGACACCCGGATACACCGTCGGCATTTTGTTGCAAGAACCTCATCTAAATGAAGAGAAGAACGTTATTGATAACGTTAAAGAAGGCGTGGCCGAAACTGTTGCGATGCTCGATCGCTTTAATGCAATTAGTGATGAGATGTCACAGCCCGATGCGGATTATGACAAGTTGCTCGCCGAGATGGGTACGCTGCAAGAGCAACTTGATCACCGAAATGCTTGGGAGCTAGATTCTTTGCTAGAGCAAGCAATGGATGCGCTGCGTTGCCCACCACCTGATACCGATGTGAAGGTTCTCTCCGGCGGTGAAAAACGTCGCGTGGCTTTATGTAAGTTGCTATTAGAAGCTCCAGATTTATTGCTTCTTGATGAGCCTACAAACCACCTTGATGCTGAATCCGTACTTTGGCTCGAACAACATTTAAATAAATATCCAGGCGCTGTCGTTGCGATTACGCACGATCGTTATTTCTTGGACAATGTTGCACAATGGATTCTCGAACTCGACCGCGGACGCGCTTATCCATATGAAGGCAACTATTCGACTTATCTTGAGACCAAATCAGCTCGTCTAAAAATTGAAGGCCAAAAAGATGCCAAGCGCGCCAAGCGCTTAACTGAAGAACTCGAATGGGTTCGCCAGAATGCCAAGGGTCGCCAAGTTAAATCAAAGGCGCGTCTTGCGCGTTATGAAGAGATGGCAGCAGAGGCTGACAAGATGCGTAAGTTGGACTTTGATGAAATTCAGATTCCACCTGGCCCACGTCTTGGAAATATAGTTGTGGAAATCGAACACCTAACAAAAGGTTTTGGCGATCGCATATTGATTGACGATCTTTCATTTACCTTGCCGCGCAATGGAATTGTTGGCATTATTGGACCTAACGGTGCCGGCAAGACCACGTTATTTAAAACTATCTTAGGTCTAGAACCTGCAGATTCCGGAAATGTGAAAATCGGTGAAACTGTGAAGATTTCATATGTTGATCAGTCACGTGGTGGAATCGATCCCGCTAAAACACTTTGGGAAGTTGTCTCCGACGGTTTAGACTTTATAAAAGTTGGCCAAGTAGAAATGCCTTCTCGCGCCTATGTTTCAGCATTCGGATTTAAAGGTCCTGATCAACAGAAGAAGGCCGGAGTGCTCTCTGGCGGTGAGCGAAACCGCTTGAACTTGGCACTTACTTTAAAACTCGGTGGCAATTTACTTCTGCTCGATGAGCCAACGAACGATCTTGATGTGGAAACACTGGGATCGCTAGAAAATGCCTTGCTCGAATTTCCAGGTTGCGCAGTTGTGATCTCTCACGATCGTTGGTTCTTAGACCGCGTTGCAACACACATATTGGCCTACGAAGGAGATTCTAAGTGGTTCTGGTTTGAGGGAAACTTCGAATCTTATGAAGAGAATAAGATTTCGCGCCTTGGCGCAGATGCGGCGCGCCCACATCGTGCTACTTATCGAAAGCTGACCCGCTAATGAAATTCCTTAGTAAACAATTTGTGCGTTGGGATGATTTAGATGCAATGGGTCATGTAAATAACGCCAAGTATCTAACTTATGCCCAGGAGGCGCGTTTCTTATGGGCGACAGAAGAATTTTCAGGTGCCATGCGAGAAACATCTTTAATCGAGATGGTTGTGGCACGTGCCGAAATTGATTTCGTCGAACCTATTTATGAAGGCGGGCGCTTTGTAGACGTAGAAATTACGATCGGAAAGATCGGTAACTCTTCATTTAACATGCTGTTTACGATTGGCGATCAAGGCAAAGTCTTTGCCAAGGTAATGACGGTACAAGTTGCAATTTCACCCGAGACTATGAAGTCTCGTCCGCTGAGCGATAAAGAGTGTGAATTCCTTACCAAGTATCTGGAATCAAATTAGTGGTTATGGTCAAGTCAAAAATTCATCCTGGCTGGATTGCCGTTGCAGTTACTTTTGTAACTTTAATTGCAACTGCTGGGTTTCGATCAGCACCATCAGTTCTAATTATTCCGCTGGAAGATGCTTTTGGTTGGTCACGCACTGATATCTCTTTAGCCATTGCTATAAATGTTCTGCTCTTTGGTTTGGTGGCACCTTTTGCCGCAGCGCTTATGGAGAAGTTCGGAATTCGTAAAGTTGTTATGTCGGCACTTACAACCGTTTCAATTGGCGCTTTTCTGACCATTTTTATTCAGGCGCCTTGGCAATTAATTGCAACCTGGGGGGTAATTGTTGGAATTGGCACAGGTTCCATGGCGCTGGTATTTGCCGCCACCGTTGCCAATCGTTGGTTTGTGAAAAAGCGTGGAATTGTTATTGGTTTGCTTACCGCAGCATCTGCAACCGGCCAGTTGATTTTTCTCCCGGGCCTATCGCACCTAGCCATTACTTATGGTTGGAAATCTGTATCTATCGCCGTCGCATCATTTTCTTTAGCTGTTGTTCCAATTATTTTTCTCTTTTTGCGGGAGAAGCCATCAGATCTAGGACTCCTGCCTTATGGAGCACCAGATGATTGGCAGCCACCAGTTCCAAGTGAATTAAGTGCAGGTGCACTTGCTATTGATACTTTAAAGCAGGGCGCTAAGAAAAAGGATTTCTGGTATTTATTCGGCTCATTCTTTGTATGTGGACTGTCAACTAGTGGCCTAATTGGAACTCATTTTATTCCGGCAGCGCACGATCATGGAATGCCAACAACTCTTGCAGCATCTCTGCTTGCTATGGTTGGAGTCTTTGATGTCATTGGAACTTTATTTAGTGGTTGGCTAACCGATCGTTATGATCCACGCAAGTTGCTCTTCTTTTATTACGGATTACGCGGGCTGTCACTTTTCTTATTGCCGTCGATTTTATTTAGCTCTATCCAGGCATCGACACTGGTCTTTGTAATTTTTTATGGTCTCGATTGGGTTGCGACCGTTCCGCCAACAATCATGCTCTGTCGGTCAGTTCTTGGACCACAACGTGCCAGTGTTGTCTACGGCTGGGTATTTGCCGCTCATCAAATTGGTGGAGCAACTGCCGCATTTGGCGCAGCGATTTTGAGAGTAAAACTCGGTGATTACGCCGCCGCCTTTTATATCAGTGGTCTGATGTGCATCATCACTGCTTATTTCGTTCTGCAGATTGCTAAGAACGTACCCGATAGCGAAATGCGTAAATGAGTACTTTCTATGAAGAAGTCGGGGGAGAACCTTTCTTCAACGATTTCGTTTCGCAGTTTTATGCACGAGCTGCAACTAATCCGATATTGCGCCCGATGTACCCAGAAAAAGATATGCAAGGGGCAGCCCTTCGCCTAAAGATGTTCCTTGAGCAGTATTGGGGTGGGCCGACCACTTACTCAGAAGAACGAGGTCATCCCAGATTGCGGATGCGTCATGCAGGTTTTCACATTGATTTAGCAGCGCGTGATGCTTGGTTATCCTGCGCACTTGCAGCGCTAGATGGCATGGAGATGAAAGAACACTTTCGCGGGCAGTTGCGTGAGTATTTAGAGATGGCAGCGCACGGAATGGTTAACGCTTCTGAGACCGATTTCCAATAATTAGAATTTCACCATTTCGGACATACCAAAGCACTTCATCTTTATCGCGAATCGTTGTGATGCGAAGTCCAACTTTCTCAACTACACCTTCAATTTCTAAGACCTTTATCTGATCGCCAACCCCGTATTGATCTTCGATTAACATAAAGATTCCAGATAAAATATCGCGAACTAAAGTCTGGGCACCTAAACCAATTGCCACACCGATAACACCGGCGGATGCGATTACTGGCCCAAGATTAAAACCGAACTCACCGAGAATCATTCCAATTGTGATAATCCAAACGAGGGCCTTGAGAATCGAATTAAGCACTGATCCAGTCGTGCGCGCACGTTCGGCTTGTCGCTTGGCAACGCCCGGACCTGGCTTTAAATCTGCTGTGGCCAATTTATTGATGGCGCGGTCAATGGCGCGATGGCCGATGCTGTAGCTAATCCAGGCCGCAGTCAGGACGATTACGATTCGAAGCGGCGCACCGCTTAGCCATTCCAGAATATTGCGGGTCTGCTCGCTCATAAGTCGAACTCTAATCGAATTCTTTACCTAAAATTGACCTGAAAATGCCCCGAAGTTGCGCGTTTTTAGTGCAAGATAAACCAATCGGCGCGGGCCACGCGCTTCGAAACTGGGGTCTAGATGTCACGCGCGTTGGTTTTAAATGCCACCTACGAACCGTTAGGTGTGGTTACTGAACGTCGTGCGCTGCTACTTGTTCTAAATACTCGAGCAACGATGGTCGAATCATCCGGAAATATTCTTCACTTTGCACAAGGCCAGATAGAACTCCCATCTGTTATTCGTTTAAATAAGTTTGTAAAGATTCCTTACCGCCATGCAGTTCCACTCTCACGTCGCGCAATTTTTGCGCGCGATGGTGGACGTTGCGTTTATTGCACAGCTCCGGCAACTTCGATTGACCACGTTATTCCTCGCTCGCGCGGTGGTGGACATAATTGGGAGAACGTTGTCTCTGCTTGCCATAAGTGCAATCATGTTAAGGCAGATAAACCACTTAAAGATTTAGGATGGAGACTTCGCTCACTTCCACGCGAACCAATTGGCGCAGCTTGGCGAATTCTGGGCACAGGTCGCACGGATAATCGGTGGTTGCCTTACCTTGAACCATTTGGTGTGGCAGCCGCTACGGCATAACGGACTTACACTTACGTCCATGATGATTCATATTGCATCCGCTATTGGCTCACTAGCGCAGGGCGCACAAGAAGATGGCACATTTGCAGGCGAAGGCTTATCTGCTGTTGAAACATTTGCCTATTTCTTTGCAGCACCAACCGTGGTTTTCATTGCAATTTCAGTAATCGTTTACGCACTTACTGGAGATCGCAAGAAGGGCGAGAACAACAGTTCTGTAATTACAACTATTGAATAGTTAGTTAGCGATCATCGACCGCGCGCGCCTTAAGCGCACGAGTCATCGCATCGCGACCTTCAGTAATCGTACGGCGTAAAGAATGAGCAGCGCCTTTTCCTGTCACATCAAGCCATTGCTGTGTTTTGGTAACAGTGGATTCGCTGATTGCCCAAGTTGGGAAAGTTAGGGCTGCAGTGGTTTCTGCAATTTCGAATCCCTTGTTTTGCCAGACTTCCAGGATTGCTGCGAAGTAGTCATCAACAAATGCTTCGAGAAGATCACAGTGGATATTCTCGTTAAAGCCACGGCATGTGTATGAGTGAATCGTGTTGCTCAGATCTTCGGTGGTTACCGCTTTAAAAGCGGCAACTTTTGCTTCATGAGTTGGGATAGCAGCATGTGCGTAGGCAATGTATTGCTTGCCGTGTGCGGTCTTATCACGATCTCCCTCGGCTGCAATATCTACAACTCCGAAAATACCGCGCTTAACGCCACAAAGGAATAGGTACCAACGTAATTCGGCATCAATTACTAATCCGTTAACAGACCCATCTAACATCGCCTTTAGGCGATCGAATTGTTCTGGTGTCACTGCATTGTTGGCAAATGCTTTGGCATATTGCAACTGGCTATCGCTGCCTGCAGTTGCGCCATCTAGCAAAGATTGCGCCGCGTTAGCGACAGATAAACGAACTGCATTACGGTTCTTAGGTGCAAGGTATGCCCAGATAGCAGTATCAATCTGCATAAATGTTGCGGTGATCATTGAGATATCCGATTCACCCTTTAGGGCATTTAGCGCAATTGCGATGTAATCACTTGCTGCAAGTTCGCCATCACGTGTTGAATCCCAAAGGGATGCCCAAATAAGGCCGCGGGCCAAAGAATCATCTAGCTGACCTAGGTACTTTTTCATTGTTTGAACTGAGCGATCATCAAAGCGCAACTTGGCATATGTCTGATCTTGGTCGTTAATTAAAAGTAGATCTGCAGATTTCTTTCCGGCTAACTCTTTAATTTCAGTTAGTTCACCTGCAATATCAACTTCGATACTTTCGCGGCGCACCAACTTATCGCCAGCGATATCAAATAGTCCGATAAATAAGTGATGTGGGCGAAGCTCGGTTGAACCAATAGGCATCGGCGGCACTTCTTGCTTCACAGCGACAGAGGCATACTTGTCGCCTTCAAGTGAAATTACCGGGCGCAGAGTATTAACACCTGAAGTGCGCAACCAAGTTGCCACCCAAGCAGTTAAGTCTTTTCCACTGGCCGCTTCTAGTTCAACAGTTAAATCGCGAAGTTCGGTATTGGCATAGGCGTGCTTGGCAAAGTACTTGCGTAGACCGTTGATAAAGTTATCGCGGCCGACGTGCGCCACAAGTTGTTGCAGGACAGATGCACCCTTGGCATATGAAATACCGTCGAAGTTGGTGCGAACTGCATCGAGATCTTCCATCTCAACTGCAATTGGGTGAGTAGAAGTAAGTTGATCTGCGCGATATGCCCAATTCTTACGCACTGAGTTAAATTCGGTCCAAGCGTGCTTGTACTGAGTTGATTCGCTGACGGAGACATATGAAGCCCATTCTGCGAAAGATTCGTTTAGCCACAGGTCTTGCCACCATTTCATAGTTACAAGATCGCCAAACCACATGTGAGCCATCTCGTGGTGGATAGTCGTTGCACGGCTGATGTAGCTGCGCTCGGTGACCTTGCTGCGGAAAATCAAAACATCTTCATGGAAAGTTACACAACCGACATTTTCCATTGCACCCCAGTTATATTCAGCAACTGCAATTTGGTCGTATTTTCCGAATGGATAAGCCAGACCGAAAGTCTTTTCAAAGTAGGCAAAACCTTGCTTGGTAACTTTGAAAATATTTTCAGCATCAACGTACTTAAAGAAAGACTTACGGGCATAGATTCCAAGAGGGATTGTCTTCTCGCCTTTGTATTCATCATGGACCGATGTGTAAGCACCAGCAACAATTGCGGTGACATAGGTTGAAATTATTTGTGAAGTTGCAAATTGAGTGTGCTTGCGATCGCCATCGAGATCTTTTGCGCTTTCAATCCCGTAGTTAGAGATAACTTCCCAATGCTTTGGTGTGATCGTGCTGATCGCAAAAGTCGCTTTCTGATCTGGTTGGTCAAAGCAGGCATACATGCGACGCGCATCGCCAGTTTCGAATTGGGTGTAGAGATAAACTTCGTTATCTGCAGGATCCACAAAGCGGTGCAGGCCTTCTCCAGAGTTTGAATAGATACCTTCGTGCTCGATTTCTAAAGTGTTATCTGCAGCGATGGCTGGCAAGAAAATAGATTCGCCATCAAATTTTGGGTCGAAATCTTTACCATTGAGCTTTGCACTGACTACACCCTTGCCAACGCAGTCGATAAAGGTCGTCGCCCCTGGCTTTAGGCCAGCAAATTTGATGGTCGTCTTAACCAAAAATGTTTCAGCCCCGGTTGTTACATCCAAGTCGATTTTGTAGCTTGCGACCTTGATGATTTCAGAACGTTGGGCGGCTTCGATCTGCTTTAGGTTAGTACCTGACACGACTGCTCCTTTTAAAAGTATTTGCTCTGTTTTGCTGGTGCAGTCTAATCGTGAAAGAGTTGCGCTGTGGAACCAATTACCAATCGGAGTTATCGCTTGCGTGGGGTTCGTATCACCCCTGCCCAGCAAGAAGCGCGAGATAACTTATGGGCCAAATTTGGAGTCGAGTTTCAAGAGTCGCAAATTGATCTGGAGACTCTCTTTCCTAAGTCGCAACCAATTGTTATGGAGGTTGGCTATGGAATGGGCGAAGCCACCTGGCAAATTGCTAAGGCCAACTCGAGTACAAATTACTTAGGTGTAGAAGTCCACATGCCTGGCGTTGGAAAGTTGATGGCGCGCCTGGATGAATACGAACTTACCAATGTTCGCTTAATCGAACGTGATGTCTTTGAAGTTCTCTATCATATGGTTAAAAATTCTAGCCTCGATGGCGTTCATCTTTTCTTTCCAGATCCTTGGCCAAAAAAGCGCCACTTCAAACGGCGCATCATCAATGAGCGATTCCTGGCAGATGTTTCTGCAAAGTTAAAGCTGGGCGGCTATCTGCATATTGCAACCGATTGGGTTCCATATGCCGAGTGGATTAACGAAGTATTTTCGCAGACCAAGTTATTTACTGGTGGAGTCATCGAGCGTCCAGATTGGCGTCCGTTAACTCGATTTGAAGGACAGGGAATATCTAAAGATCATGCAGTAAATGATTTTAGATTTTTAAAAGTTTAAATATTGCCAGTCTCTTCATATTTAGAGATTAAATTAATGCGGCGAATATGACGTTCATCATTACTAAATGGCGTCACTATAAAGGCATCAATAATCGCTTTGCATTCCTCAATTGAATGCATCCTTCCGCCGATGGCCACAACATTTGCGTTGTTATGTTCTTTACCTAACTTGGCAGTTTCGATACTCCAAGCCAAAGCGGCACGCACACCTTTAACTTTATTGGCAGCCATTTGCTCGCCATTTCCAGATCCACCAATGACAATTCCAAGTGAAGAAGGATCTTTGGCAGTGGCTTCGGCTGCCGGAATACAAAAGACCGGGTAATCATCTAAAGCGTCGTATTCATACGGTCCGTGATCTGTGATGTCATGGCCGTTATTAACTAGATGAGCGATTAATTCACTCTTTAGCTCAAGACCCGCATGATCACTGCCGATATGTAAACGCATGGCTGAAGTCTCTCACGGGGCTAATTATTAGATGCTTATCGCAACAACGAAAAACCCGCCGCGAAGGAGAATTCACGACAGGTTTTTCTACCCTTGGAGGAACTACATGAAATTAATCAGTAGAACTTATGTAGCTGATGCCCGAGATGTGGTTGGTGCAGCAATTGTTGGAGCAGCCCCCATGCCGCCCTTACCTAATCCGCCGCCTTCGAGTCCACCCTTATCACCCTTGCCTTCTTTCTCGCCCTTACCTAGACCACGCTTGCCATCTACAGAATCAACCTCTGTGGTCACATGTGGTTGTTATCGCTACTGCGATCACTGTTTTCTTTGATGACATTTGCAGATCTACCTTTCATCTCGTGGAGCACATTGTCGAAACCCTCGTTATCGACTACCCGTAAATAACTCTCTAATGATCAGAAAATTATCCCTAGATCCCGTGAGACTCTTGCGAGTTTTTCAACCAACCCTCCCTTAAGCGGGGATAGACCACTTCGTTCTAAGAAATCACTCAGGAAAGCCCCCTTCGCGAAGGTTCGGCCTGACTTCACACTGAGTGCAATAACTCTTCCCTTGTGGTCTAGGAGGTTTGCATGAATCGACTTCGGATATCAATTGCAATCACACTATCTCTCTTGCTAACGGGTTTTTCAATACCAATGACAAACGCCGCAACGAAGCCAAAAGCTGCCGGTAGAACTTCTAGCTCCACACCGAACACGATTTTGAACGGTAAAGGTGCGCCACTTAGCACCTTAGGAATCGATGGAGATTTTTATATCGATACAAGAAGTCTTTTAATTTACGGACCAAAGAAGAGTAAGAAATGGCCAGTTCCACAAAGCTTGCAGGGTCCGGTTGGTGCAAGCGGCACAGATGGAAAGAATGGTGGAGAAGGTAAAACTATTTCCTCTGCATCAAATGTTGCCGGCCCAAGCGGTGTGCAAGGCGCAATTGGAGAAAAGGGAGAGAAAGGCGAACCCGGCAGTGCAGGTGCAAATGGTACTGCGGGCAGTGCAGGTGCAACGGGTGCACAAGGTGCAACTGGTCCAACGGGAAGTTCTGGTGGAGGTGGTGGAAGTCCTGGAGCAACGGGTGCAACGGGTGCGACCGGTGCTGCAGGTTCGCAGGGCGTTACTGGTTTAGCTGGCTTAAAGGGTGAAACTGGAACGGTTGGTTCGGTCGGTACAACAGGAGTGAAAGGCGAAACGGGAACCGCTGGAACAACTGGTCCGAGCAATATTTACAACGGAACATTATCGTTTCCAGATATCAGCGGGAGTGAAGGCACAAGTCAGATAGCAACACTGTCTGGATTTAAAGCGGGAAAAAGTTACTTGGTTTCGATTGCAATAGTCACTTATCAACCAACTAGAAATATGGATAACTCATTTCCTATGGGACTCGTCGTGACTAATAACTTGGGAAGCGCAACCATTTGGTTCGCATATCAATCAGTTAGTGGAATTTCTTATCGATTAGGCGCCGCTTCAGATAGATATGAATATGTAACCATGGCTCAAATCACTTTGGACGGAACTTCAAGTGTGGATTTCTCAATCAATTTACAACTAATAATCGGCTTCGACACGACTGTTCATTTAGCAAAATCTAACGCTAGTTACCTTGCAACCCTGGTCGGGTCAATCGGTACTTTGTAAAACTATGGAGCGGGTGACCGGGATCGAACCGGCATGGCCAGCTTGGAAGGCTGGGGCTCTACCATTGAGCTACACCCGCGAATGGTGCTAACCAGAAGTACTGGCTACGCGGTA
>SHVF01000028.1 GCA_009691135.1 Candidatus Planktophila sp. | reverse complement strand
TTCTCTTCACCAACAGTTCGTGTTAAGTTGACCCAAGAAAAGGTTATTCCTAAGGCTTCGGTTACAGTCCCTGCCAAGAAGAACACGATCACGTGCGTAAAGGGAAAGACCAGTAAAAAGGTGACCGCAGTAAATCCAGTTTGTCCGAAGGGATATAAGAAGAAATGATGGTTAGGAAACTCACTGCGGTAATTGCCCTTTTCGCTCTCACAGCTGGTTTATCCGTGCCCGCACTTGCGGCGGAAAGTCCTTATGAGCAATTTGTTATTGCCCCACCCCCAGGAGATGTTCCTTCTCTTGGAGTAGTTATTGAGGATTCACAAAAGCTGAAGAACACTTTCTCCACCCTTCAAGCGTTTACATCGGATGGCACGCAGCAGGGAGTTAGCAAGGTAACTAGTGTTTTGAATTGTTTTGAATACGGAAGTAAAGAGTGCGGCCCGGATAAATTCTTCAACTTTATGGCTAATTTGGGCTTTTGTAGCCCAGATGTACCCACCGATTGCGTTCAGGGGGTCACAGCGACTAATTCTGCTGGGAAGAAGTTAGCAGTGAATTACGTGGGAGCTTTCCCAGAGAAAATGGCTTACGCATTCAAAGGAAATCTCCAGGCAAACCTACCAACCGGTGGATCAACATTTTTAGTTGATATACCAGAGGCGCCCCATGTCGCCGGCACTCAATATTTGGTGGTCGCACAAGCAACAGGTATTAAAGTTGCCGGAAATCCGCTATTTAATGTAAATGACTTTTCTTTGGGAATATTTGCTGTTTCCAAAGTAACCGGGCGTTATCAAATTACTGGACCAACAACGGAAGTTGCCGCCTTCAAGGTTCTCGGTATGGTCTCGAACCAACGAGTCCCATTCGATCAGAGCACAGGCACAACAGCTCGTTGCGCACAGTCTTCGGCAACTGAATGTTTACTGGCGTGGCCGCTACCGTTAGATATTGATTTTGGGCTGAGCTTGAAGATGCATGCAAAGATAAATGGCTGGTTACATGGAAGAACTAATAACACGGTTGCCGAGATAAATACAGCCGCCGATGGAGACCAAGTAATTCAAGTTTCGGGGCGCGCTTCGATAGTCCCTAGCGTTTATGCTTGGTTTCCAAAAACTGATATTCCAAAGCAAGTAGCGGATTATTACGCAACGAGACCTGAAGAATCTGCATACGGCACAGGTTTTGGTGATCGACTGGCAGGAAGTTTAGTTTCGCCATCCTTGCTGAAGGACTATTTGGATTATCGCGAAAGCCAATTTCCTGAAGCGATCGCATGGTACTCAGCGCTTAAAGATAAAGCACCTATGGCGCCAACACAGTGGTCAATTAGAAGTACAAATTCTGGGTCAGATCAAAAAGGATGTTTTAGAAATAATGCGAGCCTCAGCGGCATCGTTACAACGAATTCAAACTTCTTCGTATCTGGTCCACCAGTTTACAATGAAGCAGAAAATTCTCTAGATTATAAAGTTGCATCTCCTCACTTCCTGCCAAATGGCGAAGTTTTTAAAGGTACATATAACTTGCTGATAAAATCTTCTGTTGCTCGGTGCATCTACGGATTCACTGCTGCCCCGGTTTCTGCAACTGTCTCAATAGTTGCTGCAGACGGAACCGCCCAAGTTGCGACAACGGTCCTTGGTGAGAAAAATGGATGGCTTTACTTAACTGCAAGTGGCTTCACCTTTTCGTCGCCAACAGTGCGAGTTAAGTTGATTCAGGAAACTCCGAAGCAAGAAGCTATTCCCTTAGCAACAGTCACCGTGCCTGCCAAGAAGACCTCAATCACTTGCGTAAAGGGTAAGACATCTAAGAAGATTACGGCTGTGAATCCAAAGTGTCCGTCTGGGTATAAGAAGAAATGACCATGAAAAAGCTACTAACTGCGCTCCTTGCATTTACATTTATATTTGGTAGTTCATCCGTCGTGGTTGCCGCTGGAGAGTCGGTAGGAGATTCTGGCCGAAGCTGGTCCGTGCCAAATGATGCTGAGTCGGGACAGTTTATTCAGCAATTTTTAGATACAAGTCCAGGTGAGCCTGGCTCAGAACTTGTTGGACCTTCTCTCTCAAGGTACAACGACGTTAATCCAGCATGCGAAAGCCTCAGTGATTCCAGGTGCACATCTCAGAATTCTTATCAAGCGGTAATTCCATTCTGCACAAGCACTTCAGATATCTATTGCACTTCAGATATTGGAATAATTGATGCTGCAGGTGTAAAAACGAGTGCAGTCTTTTCACGCTACTTTCCAACCAAAGCCCAGAATCAATTTATTGGTGATTCGTTAAAAAACCTTCCAAGTGGAGTAGCTGGGAGCTTATTTACAATCCCGAGTGCCCCCCACGAAGGTGGCGATATCTATTACTTATCGACCGTAATGAATGGTGATGGAAGAAATGGTTCTCACACACTGAGAGGTTTCTCGGTCAAGCTTTATCCTGTAAAACTTGAACCAATTAGTGGACTCGGGCAAGAGGACACCGGTTGGGGGCTTGTAAAAGGTGGTTCTGGTGGCGGAAATCCCAACGGAAAAGATGCGTGGGTACGCAAAGGTTCAGGTCTGACTGGTAATAATTTTTGTGTTGCGAGCTCAGCAAAGGAGAGCTTATGTGCACAGCGCTATGCCTTTCCTGCTGGTCTTCGTTTCTATGTAAGCGTTAAGACAAGGCAACTTCCGGCAGGTTGGATGCACGGGCGATTAAATGAGCCTGATATTAAGATTTCAACTGTTTCAGATATTTCAACGATTGAGATTCAAGGTAGCGCAATGGCGGTTCCTGTAGTTTATAAAATGTACAGATATTCAGATATGCCAGCACCATTAAAATCAGAATATGACATTACAACTGGGGGATTTAAGAAAGATCCTAATTTTATTCGGAGCCCGAATAATTATGTTCAGGGTGGCAGAAGCAGTGAGGATCCAGATCCACTAAAAAGAAATAATATTTACAGCCCAATAGCGTCAAGCCCTTCTGGAATGGATCAATTAAAACTTTGGCTTCCTTACGTGGAGGATCGCGCAACAGCGCTTCTGTCGTACTGGAGTGCTCGTTCACTTGATGAAAGTGAAATGGAAGGTGCTAATAATTGCTTTAAAGATGCCAAGAGCGTTACTGGCATCGTGACCACTAACTCCACGCAATATTCTGCAGGGCCTCCGGTCTTCGATAAAACAGAAGGAACCTTGAACTACCAAGTTGCTGCGCCTCACTATGCAACAGATAAATCTGAATTTAAGGGAACCTATGACTTGGTCATTCGCTCGGATGTTGCGCGTTGTATTTACGGATTCTCTAAGGCACCAATAAATGCAACTATCTCAATCACTAGTTCTGATGGGACTCCACAGATTGCAACAACGATAATTGGCGAAAAAGATGGTTGGGTTTATTTGAGAGCAAAGAATTTTGGATTTTCAGCGCCAATAATTACTGCGAAGTTAAGCCAGGAAGTGGAAGTTGTGGTCACCCCAACCCCAACTCCTACCCCAACTCCTACCCCAACTCCTACCCCGAGCGCCTCAACCAAAGCAGTTGCAAAGGCTGTCACAATTACCTGCATCAAAGGCAAGACCAGTAAAAAGGTGACTGCGGTAAAACCAAAGTGTCCGGCTGGCTATAAGAAGAAGTAGAGGAATCTGTGAAAGTTTTTCGTACTAGGTTCTTTCAGACCTTTATCTTGATCACAGTTGCCTATCTGGGAATAGTTGTGTTGATTTCACAGAATCCAGCAGATGATGCAACGTCGATTGATGACAAATTAATTGAGATGAGTTCTGATAATCGCCTCGAACTATTGGTGCAGATCACTGGAGTAAATCCACTTGAAGGAACTGCCAATGCGCGAGTTCTGCCATGGCCAAATAGTGATGACGTTGGATACCGATTAAAGAGTGGTTGGGTTCCAAGCCAAGATATTGACTTGGTTGTTGACTCAGTAATTGGCGCCAGCAATGGCGCAAGCAATACTTATAGCTTTAAAAAAGATGTTCCAACTGGTGGCTTTGATGTGCAGATCGATGAGCAACCAGGTGCCCCTGCACAATCAGATGTGGGTTGGTATCCGTTAGATAAATACAACTTTGAAATTCCAATGAGCGCGATTGGTACTTTGGAAAGTGGTGATCAAACAACTCTAAACGTCTTGCCTTTGGATTACACAAAGAAAATTGACACCTTTGATATCAATATGATCCATGGCTTGTGGAGTGATGCCTTCACGACCGTGAAGATGGATGATCCAAAGTCATTTGATTTGGCAATTGAGGAATTTAATAACGGGCAATCTTCATCTGTTTTCGAAGCAGTGCGATCTAATTCAACAAAGCTGCTTGTATCAATTATTTTGTTGCTGATGATTACTGCGATGGTTTCGGTTACGATCATGACCTACATGGTGGTAACTGGTAGCCGTCCACCAACTCTTTCTTCCCTTACTTGGGCTGCAGCACTCACCTATTCTTTAATCTCACTTCGCGGTCTGATGCCAGGTGGTCCACCAATTGGCATCTTCGTAGACAAAATCTTCTACTTCCCGGCACTTATCGTGACCTTGGTCTGCTCCCTCTGGGTGCTAGTTACTTGGGTTCGCCGCGAGGATTTTCAGAGCTAAAGCCCACCTGTGGCCCGAAAGATCGGGCGTGTCTAGTGGCTTCAATAGGGGCAATTAAGCCGATTTCCCTTTATAAGGGGGGTGGCTTTAGACTGCACCTTCGCGCCAAGCGGAAATCCTGAGGATTTTTACTGGGTGCAACCGCGCCCGCAAACGGGTGTGGGTTCGATTTGAAACAGAAGTGGGTGTTAGTGGCTAGCAAAGATGGTGCCATCGAGATTGAAGGCTCCGTTGCTGAAGCTCTACCAAATGCAATGTTTCGCGTTGAACTAACTAATGGGCACAAAATTCTTGCGCACATCAGCGGCAAGATGCGAAAGAACTACATTCGCATCCTTCCCGGTGATCGTGTGATCGTAGAACTAAGTCCATATGACCTCACCCGAGGTCGAATTATTTACCGTTACAAGTAACGAAGAGTGGAGCAAGAGCATGAAGGTTAATCCAAGCGTTAAGAAGATTTGCGATAAGTGCAAAGTCATTCGCCGCAAGGGTCGCGTCATGGTCATTTGCGAAAACTTACGTCACAAGCAACGCCAAGGGTAAATAAAAAAATACGCGTGGTGCAACTAAGTAAGCAATTACTTGGAACTCTCGGACCGGTAGGCCGAGACTCAACTCAAGTTGAGAAGCACTGCGAAGGACCTTCCGGATACAGATCGGTTGAATAAATGGCACGTCTTGTTGGTGTCGATCTACCGCGCGAAAAGCGTGTGGAAATCGCACTCACCTATATCTTCGGAATGGGTCTTACTCGTTCTCATGCAACTCTCGCGGCAACTGGGATTTCTCCAGATACACGCGTAAAGGATTTGCAGGAATCAGAACTCGCACAGCTTCGTGAATACATCGAAGCTAATTACAAGATTGAGGGCGATCTTCGCCGCACAATCGCTGGCGACATTCGCCGTAAAGTTGAAATTCAGAGCTACCAAGGTATTCGTCACCGCAAGGGACTTCCTGTACGTGGTCAGCGCACACATACAAATGCTCGTACTCGCAAGGGTCCACGTAAAGCAATTGCTGGTAAGAAGAAGGTGACTAAGTAATGGCCGTTCCTAAGACGAAGACTGCTGCTCCTGCAAAGGGCAAAGTCAAGACACGTAAAAAAGAGAAGAAGAACATTGCTGTTGGTAAGGCGTTCATTAAGAGCACTTTCAACAACACCATCATCTCAATCACCGATCCAACCGGCGCTGTAATTTCTTGGTCATCATCTGGCCAAGTTGGTTATAAGGGCTCACGTAAGTCGACTCCATTCGCAGCACAGCTTGCAGCAGAAGCAGCAGCTCGTCGCGCACAAGAGCACGGCCTAAAGAAAGTTGATGTTTTCGTAAAAGGACCAGGTTCCGGACGCGAAACTGCAATTCGTTCATTGCAAGCAGCAGGCCTAGAAGTTGGAGCCATCTCCGATGTAACTCCAGCTCCACACAATGGCTGCCGCCCACCGAAACCTCGTCGAGTTTAAGGAAGGAAGAGAATAAATGGCTCGTTATACCGGAGCAGACTGCAAGCGTTGCCGTCGCGAAAAAGTAAAGCTCTTCCTTAAGGGCGCAAAGTGCGATGGACCAAAGTGTCCAATCGAATCCCGTCCATATCCACCAGGCCAACACGGTCGGGGACGTTCCAAGGAATCTGAATACCTATTACAGATGCGTGAAAAGCAGAAGTGCGCACGTATCTACGGTGTTCTCGAAAAGCAGTTCCGTGGTTACTACGAAGAGGCAAACCGCAGGCAGGGCAAGACTGGTGAAAACCTTCTCGTTCTCCTTGAGACACGTCTGGATAACGTTGTATTCCGTGCCGGCTTTGCAAAGAGCCGTGACATGGCGCGCCAGTTGGTTCGTCACAGTCACTTCATCGTAAATGGCAAGAAGGTAAACATTCCTTCATATCGCGTTTCTCCGATGGACATCATCGATGTTCTTCCAAAGTCACTCGATCTCACGCCATTTATCGTGGCAAGCGCTGAACTTGGAGAAAAAGCAGTTCCTGCATGGATGGAAGTTGTTGGTTCGCAGATGCGCATTATCATCCACGGCGTTCCTGCTCGCTCAGTAATCGATACCCAAGTTCAAGAACAGCTCATCGTAGAGCTCTACAGCAAGTAATTTTTTAATCCCCAAAGAGGAAATCAAATAGTGGATTTCCGCGAGAAGAAAGAGGCTCAGCAGTGCTAATTGCACAACGTCCAACCCTCAGTGAAGAAGTAATCTCCGAAAACCGTTCACGGTTCATCATTGAACCTCTAGAACCAGGTTTCGGTTACACACTCGGCAACTCAATGCGCCGTACTCTGCTCTCATCTATTCCAGGTGCAGCAGTTACCAGCATTCGCGTTGCAGGAGCACTCCACGAGTTCACAACTCTTGAAGGCGTTAAGGAAGATCTCACCGATATCGTTTTGAACATCAAAAACTTGGTGCTCTCATCAGATAACGACGAGCCAAGCGTGATCTACATCCGCAAGTCAGGTGCTGGCACTGTTACAGGTGCTGATATCGCTGTTCCAAGTGGCGTTGAAGTTCACAACCCTGAGCTTCACCTCGCAACACTTAACGGTAAGGCAAACCTTGAAATCGAACTCACAGTTGAGCGCGGTCGTGGTTATGTAACTGCTGTACAGAACAAGCAAGCGGGTGCCGAGATCGGTCGCATTCCTGTTGACTCAATCTATTCACCAGTTTTGAAGGTTACCTACAAGGTAGAAGCAACTCGCGTTGAACAGCGCACTGACTTCGATCGTCTTGTTGTTGATGTTGAAACAAAGCCATCAATGAAGCCACGCGATGCTGTTGCATCAGCTGGTAAGACACTTGTTGAACTCTTCGGTCTAGCACGCGAACTAAACGTTGATGCAGAAGGTATCGAGATGGGGCCATCTGTTATGGATGCCGCACTCGCTGCTGATCTTGCACTTCCAATCGAAGATCTCGATCTCACAGTTCGTTCATACAACTGCCTCAAGCGCGAAGGCATTCACACAGTTGGTGAGTTAGTTAACCGTTCAGAGGCAGACCTACTCGACATCCGTAACTTTGGTTCAAAGTCCATCGATGAGATCAAGGCAAAACTTGTCTCAATGGGAATGTCTCTAAAGGACAGCCCAGCAGGATTTGATCCAACAAAGCACCAGAACTTCAACGCATCAGATGATGATTTTGCTGAAGCAGATCAGGCCTAGGAGATACGACAATGCCAAAACCAACTAAAGGTCCTCGTTTGGGTTCAGGCCCATCACACGAGCGTCTAATCCTTCGCACACTTGCTGAGCAGTTGTTCGAGCACGGAAAGATCACAACAACAGAGGCAAAGGCTAAGCGCCTACGTCCGTTGGCTGAAAAGTTGATTACCTTCGCAAAGAAGGGTGACCTGCCAGCACGTCGTGAAGTAATGGCACGTATTGCAAATAAGAGCGTTGTTCACACACTCTTTACTGAAATCGGCCCACGCTTTGCAACTCGCAACGGTGGATACACACGTATCACCAAGATCGGACCACGCAAGGGCGATAACGCGCCAATGGCAGTTATCGAAGTTCTAACTGAGAAAGATAACTAATTTCTAGTTAACTTACTTAGTTAATAAGCAACCGAATTTAAATGACTGAACCCACTCTCTATCCCGAGAGTGGGTTTTGTCGTTTACGCATCGATCTTTCATATGACGGAACTAATTTCTCAGGCTGGGCGATACAACCGGATCGTCGCACAGTTCAACAGTGCATCGAAGAAGCTATCCGCACAGTGGCGCAAGCAAAGGCTGAAACTATTGTTGCTGGTCGCACCGATGCCGGTGTCCATGCGACAGGTCAGGTAATTCACGTTGATGTTCCAGATAACCTAGAACTCGACGATTTGGCTTATAAGTTAAATCGCATTCTCGATGAAGATATCCGAATCACTCAAATACAGATCGCACCCGCTGCCTTTCACGCTCGCTTTTCAGCGCTGCGTCGCTATTACGAGTACCGCATTCTTGATGAAAATAAAGTGATTCCACCGCTGGCACGCTTTAATACTGAATCTTGGTATCGCCCGCTAGATGTTGATCAAATGAACCATGCCAGCGCTTTGCTGCTTGGCACCCACGACTTTGCTGCCTTCTGTAAATTCCGTGAAGGTGCAACCACGATTCGCACTTTAGAAACCTATTCCTGGCGCCGCGATCGTGACGGCTATCTAGTTGGTGATGTGGTTGCCGATGCTTTCTGTTATTCAATGGTGCGCAACCTGGTCGGAGCAATTGTCTGTGTTGCAGATGGTCGCAAAGATGCAAGTTGGATCTCAAAGCTCCTTGAAAATAAAGAGCGGGTCAGCGATTCGCTGGTCTTTCCAGCGCGCGGGCTTTCACTATATAAAGTGGATTATCCAGATGATGCAGAGCTCTTACTGCGGGCAGCTAAGACCATTGCCCGTCGCGAGGAAGAAGCTAATTAATGGATGAAATGGCGATATTCGACCGCTGATTACTCTTGGCTCATGCGTGGAAATAGGCCATTTTGACCCGCTCCCACATGAAAGGTAAAGTTCAACCCCTGCGCCTAAGGTGCCGAAGGCAAAACCAGAGTTAACTAAGAAGAAGAAGGTAAAAAAGCATGCGTACATATAGTCCTAAGGCCGGAGATGCCGTCCGTAAATGGCACGTCATCGATGCACAAGATGTAGTTCTTGGCCGCCTTGCAACACACGCTGCTGTTCTTCTTCGCGGTAAGCACAAGGCAACTTTTGCTCCACACATGGACATGGGTGACTTCGTCGTAATCATTAACGCCGAGAAGATTTCTCTCTCCGGAAACAAAGCACTTTCAAAGTTTGAACACCGCCACTCTGGTTTCCCAGGTGGTCTTCGCTCAACTGTTTACGGTGAGCTAATTGAAAAGCACCCAACACGCGCAGTTGAAAAGGCGATCAAGGGAATGCTTCCAAAGAATCGTTTGGGACAGCAAGTTGCCTCAAAGCTAAAGGTTTACGCGGGCCCAGATCATCCTCACGGCGCTCAATCACCAACGCCATATGTATTCACTCAAGTTTCACAGATCGCAAAGTAAGGGACCTATAACAAATGTCAGATACAACTTATAACGAAGTTACAGACTTGGATGAGAACGAAGTTCCTACTTCTTACTCTTCATCATCACCAGCACCTGCAACCAACCGCCCGGCAATTAAGGCACCTGGCGCAGGCACCGGTCGCCGCAAAGAAGCAGTTGCACGCGTTCGCCTAGTACCTGGAACAGGTCGTTGGGTTGTAAACGGTAAGACACTTGAGAATTACTTCCCAAATAAAGTTCACCAACAATTAGTTTCAGAACCTTTCCGCACAGTTGCTGCTGAAAACCAATACGATGTTTTCGCACGTATCAACGGCGGCGGAGTATCTGGTCAAGCAGGCGCACTTCGCCTAGGCGTGGCACGTTCACTTAATGAGATCGATGTCGAAGCACACCGCCCAGCGCTTAAGAAGGCTGGATTCTTAAAGCGTGATGCACGTGTTATCGAGCGCAAGAAGTACGGCCTAAAGAAGGCCCGCAAGCGTTCGCAATACAGCAAGCGTTAATTTCTAAGGCCGCCCCAACGTGGCACTCTTTGGAACAGATGGAATACGTGGCTTAGCCAATGGTGATTTAACTGCTGAACTAGCACTTGGCGTTGCGGTTGCCGCTGCACATATTCTCGTTGAAACCAACCCTGATAAATCACACCGTCCCAAAGCTGTCGTGGGACAAGACTCACGCGCCTCTGGAGAATTTTTAGAAGCTGCCGTCGTTGCAGGCTTAACAAGTGCTGGCGTTGATGTTTATCGTGTTGGTGTTCTACCTACTCCGGCAATTGCATATCTTGTTGCCGAATCTGGCGCCGACCTTGGCGTAATGATTTCAGCATCACACAACCCGGCTCCAGATAATGGAATTAAATTATTCTCACGCGGTGGTGGAAAGTTAGATGATGCAATCGAGGCGGCGATCGAAGTGCGAATCGGTGAACCATGGGAGCGCCCAACCGGCGGTGGCGTGGGACGAGCAATCAATGATGACACCGCGGCAGAACGATATTTAAAGCATTTGCTTTCATCGGTTACGACCCCGCTTAAAGGCTTAAAGATAGTTGTTGATTGTGCAAATGGCGCATCATCAGTTGTTTCACCTGAGGCATACCGTCGTGCAGGCGCCGAAGTTATCTCAATATTTAATGCACCAAATGGTTGGAATATTAATGACGACTGCGGTTCTACCCATCTGCATCAAGTACGCGCAGCGGTCTTGCGCGAAGGTGCGGATTTCGGAATCGCACATGATGGAGATGCCGATCGCGTATTAGCCGTTGATGGCCAAGGCAATGAAGTAGATGGCGATGTGATCATGACAATTTTGGCGCGTGGGTTTAAAGCCAGTGGCGCACTTAAATCAAATACCATCGTCGCAACGGTTATGAGCAATTTGGGTTTCTTCCTCGCCATGAAAGATGCGGGAATCACAGTTGAAACCACGGCAGTTGGCGATCGATACGTTTTAGAGAAGATGCTCGAAAAGGGTTATTCACTTGGTGGGGAACAGTCTGGCCATTTGATTATGCGCGAATTTGCGACAACCGGTGATGGAATTTTGACGGCGCTGGCGTTGGCACAAGAAGTTGTTAGATCAGGAAAGACTCTGCAAGATCTAGCATCTGCAATGGTGCGCTTCCCGCAAGTATTAGTAAATGTTAAGAACGTGGCAAAAGAAAAACTTGAAAGTTCGCAAGCAATTAAAGCGGCAGTTAAAGCAGCCGAGGCAAAACTTGGTGATCAAGGCCGCGTTTTATTGAGAGCATCTGGGACCGAACCGCTTGTCCGCGTGATGGTTGAGGCGCAGAGTGATAACCTAGCGAGCGAAATCGCAAATGACCTAGCAAAGGTCGTCGAAGTAGAGCTGGGGTAAAAAAGTGTGCGGAATTGTGGGTTACACCGGGCCACAGTCTGCAATTACTCCGCTAATTGAAGGTCTACGACGTTTGGAATATCGCGGTTACGATTCAGCAGGCAT
Source organism: Candidatus Planktophila sp. (assembly GCA_009691135.1). Taxonomy (GTDB): domain Bacteria; phylum Actinomycetota; class Actinomycetes; order Nanopelagicales; family Nanopelagicaceae; genus Planktophila. The sequence continues at coordinate 2,138 of SHVF01000028.1, read as the reverse complement.
CGCACTTGGAACACATGGCGCTTTATTCATTGAAAAGCGCGCTGGCAAACTTGCAAACTTAGAAGGTGCACTGCCTGCAAATATGCCAGTGGTTCATTCGGGAATCGGTCATACACGTTGGGCAACGCATGGCGGACCAACTGATCGCAATGCACATCCGCACGTTGATAACGAAGGCAAGCTTGCGGTAATTCACAACGGAATTATTGAAAATTATGCTGATTTAAGAGCCGAACTGCAATCGCGCGGCCATTCTTTCGCATCCGATACCGATACCGAATCAGTTGCGCATTTACTCTCTGATTTACGCAAAGAACATAATGGAGATCTAACGCAAGCCATGCGTGAAGCAGTTTCGCGTTTGCGCGGTTCTTTCACATTAGTTGCGGTGCACGCAGATGCACCCGAAACAATTGTTGGCGTACGTCGCAATTCACCACTGGTTGTGGGCTTAGGCGATGGCGAAAACTTTATGGCCTCCGATGTTGCCGCCTTTATCGATTACACAAAGCGCGCAGTTGAACTTGGCCAAGATGAAATCATCACTATGAACCCACAAGGCATCAGCATCATCGATTTAGCTGGTAAATCTGTAACACCGAAGGAATACACAATCACTTGGGATTCAGCCTCTGCTCAAAAAGGCGGCTACTCGCACTTTATGCTCAAAGAAATCTTTGAACAACCTAAGGCTGTCGCCGATACTTTAATCGGTCGCTTAACCGATAACGGACAGATCGAGCTAGATGAACTGCATATGTCAGATGCTGAAATAAAGGCGCTTAAGAAGATTGTCGTGATCGCATGCGGCACCGCTTATCACGCAGGAATGATCGCTAAATATGTCATAGAAAAATGGGCGAAGATTTCGGTAGAAGTAGAAATTGCCAGTGAGTATCGCTACCGCGATCCAATTATTGATTCTCAGACTTTAGTTATCGCAATATCTCAATCCGGTGAAACGATGGATACCTTGATGGCTATCCGCCACGCAAAGGCTGCTGGTGCACGAGTGCTTGCGATTTGTAATACCAATAGTTCAACGATTCCGCGCGAATCAGATGCTGTGCTTTACACACATGCCGGACCCGAAATTGCTGTTGCATCTACCAAAGCGCTGCTTACTCAGATCGTTGCCGTTGATTTAATTGGCCTGCACTTGGCTCAAGTACGTGGCGAGTTAAGTGATGCCCAAGTGCGTGATCTCTATAACGAGATGCTTGAACTACCCGGCAAGATTGAACAAATCTTGGAAACTGTAGAACCGCTACGCGCGCTAACTCGTAGCTTTGCCAAGTCCGAGACAGTTTTGTTTATCGGTCGCAATATCGGCTACCCCGTTGTATTAGAAGGCGCGCTTAAATTAAAAGAACTTGCCTATATCCACGCTGAAGGATTTGCTGGCGGCGAACTCAAACACGGTTCAATTGCCCTGATCGATGAAGCAAAGGGCACACCAGTTATTGCAATATTGCCATCTGGCAGCGATCACTCACTTGATGAAAAAATGTTGAGCAATATCCAAGAGGTTAAAGCTCGCGGTGCGCGCGTAATTGTTATTGCCCACGAAGGAGCCGAAGTCGTCGGTGCCGATCACATCATTCGCATTCCAGCCTGCTCACCACTTTTCCAACCAATTTTGGCAACAGTACCGCTGCAAGTCTTTGCATATGAAATGGCGATTGCTCGTGGCAATGATGTTGATCAGCCACGCAATTTAGCTAAATCAGTTACGGTCGAATAAAGATGACCGTAGTACTCGACACGCGTCGCGCCCAGATGGTCAGAGCTTTTCGTTGGTCAGCCATATTTTTCACTAGCTTTCTGCTCATCACACACCAAGTTCTTATTAATGGCCCACTAATTGAAATCGATAAGTGGATCCATGACTTAGAACGCCCGGAATTTCGTGGCGTTAGTGGATTTATTATTCGTCGCTTAGATGATTTGGGGCTGCGCGGAGTTACGGCAACTGCGCTATTACTAGCAGCATTTTATATTGCACGAAGATTTAAAACTTGGCGCCCATTAAACTTAGCGATTCTTTCCGTTATCTCACTAAATATAGTTGTTGGTTTCTTTAAATTTTGGCTTGGTCGCACTAAACCAAAAGTAGGAATTGATCTGCTGCACTTCGG
>SHVF01000004.1 GCA_009691135.1 Candidatus Planktophila sp. | reverse complement strand
CGCAAATTATCAAGTCACGCCTGTATATGACGAGAAAAATGGCGAAGCCACATTTACATATACAAAGGCTTATGAGGGCCTCACTGCAGATGGTCGCTCCACAATTTGTACGGCAACACGTACAGCTTGGTATCAAAATGCCCAGAGTTACAAGATCAGAAGTGAGTTAGTTGCCAAATATAAATTAGGCGGCGTAACTGCCTGGACGCTCGGTATGGAGGAACCGCTAGCTATGGAGGCGATCCGCCAAACAGCGCTAAATATCGCACCTGCAAAAGTGATTAGCACTTTGTCATCAGATAAAACAATTGCGCTATATGGATCAGCGGTCACTTTAAGTGGGCAAGTATTACTTGAAGATAAATCACCAGTTGCTTCACTTCCAATTCGCATTGAAGGCAAGAGCGCAACCGATACAACTTGGCGCAATCTTGGCTCCGTAAACACCGCAGTCGATGGCAAATTTGTGACCGCTATTTTGCTGGCCAAACCAATGAATATTCGAATTGCAACTGATGGCACTTGGGAGCGTGCTGAATCCTTAAGTAATGAAGTTGCCATACAAATTGATCGCACAATTTCTTTAAGTGCACCAGGTACCGAAAAAGCAAAGACAGCGTTCTTGATTTCTGGAACGGTTCGCCCACGCTCTGCTGGTGCAGTCGTTTCTCTGATGAAATACACCGCAGGTTCTTGGAAGAACGTGGCTACTGCAACAACGGATGAGAAAGGAAACTTTCTCTTCCCGAACGCTGGCGAAGCGCGTTCTATCGTTCGTTACCAAGTCATAGTTCAGGCAGACTCAATTTGGCGGCAAGTAGCGGCTCCAGAATTCTCTATCATTATCCGATGATGGTTAAGACCGATACTCGTATTGAAGAGCAGATTCGCGAAATCTTCTCTAACGATGCTCCATGGGTCACCATCATTTGGGATGACCCAGTTAATTTAATGACATATGTAACTTACGTTTTAATGGAACTTTTTAGTTATCCCAAAGCCAAAGCGCAAGAGCTAATGATGAAAGTGCATACCGAAGGTAAGGCCGTTGTTTCTACGGGCAGTCGTGAAGAGATGGAGCACGATGTCGCGCGCCTTCACGAATATGGGCTTTGGGCAACACTGCAACGAGGTGATCAAGAGATATGAAATCTGAGGGATTTAAGCGCCATGGCAGTAATTCATACGTTGCAGAATTCGCTGCAAATGAACGCGAGATACTAATTAATTTAACCGAGCAGATAATTGAATTGCTAGCAGAGCGCATTGATCATGGACAAGAAGACCCACTCGCTGCCATGGTTGGAATCACATCACATGATTCACCACCGGAAGATGAAGTACTACATCGATTGCTTCCGAACGCTTATCAAGACGGAGTCGATTCAGCAGAATTTAGGCGTTATACAGAATCAACTTTGCGGAGTAAGAAACAGGCGCACGCTATGGCGATGCGGATGTATTTAAAGAGCGCTGAAGATGGCACTGTTGATTTAGAGCATGATGGCGCCAATGCTTGGCTCGGTGCGATAAACGATATGCGTTTGGCTTTAGGTGTTCGCTTAAATGTACAAGAGAGAACTCAGGATGAGTTAGAACTATTAGCCCCAGATGATCCAATGCGAGGGGTTTATGTAGTTTACGGATGGCTTGGTTGGCTGCAAGAGGGTTTGATTGAAGCCCTAATGGATGAAAACTAGTAAATAAAAGTTAAGATAGAACCCTCATGTCACTAACTATTTCACGCGTGTTTGTTGACGCAATCGTTGCGCAATCTCGCGCAGAGTATCCAGATGAATGTTGTGGAGCCATTCTTGGACCGGTTGGTTCGGGAACCCCAACACGTTTACTTCCAATGATAAATGCTGCGCATTCACCAACGTTCTATGAATTTGATCCTAAAGATCTGCTCGCTCTGTATCGCGAAGTCGATGATAACGATGAAGAAATTGTGGTGATCTACCACTCGCATACCGAAACTGAGGCGTACCCATCACGCACAGATATCGCCTACGCGGGCGAGCCCGGCGCACATTATGTTCTGGTCTCTAGTCGCAAAGAGATTGCACCTGCGATTGAATTCCGTTCATATCGCATAATCGATGGCGTAGTAACTGAAGAAGAAGTTTCAATTACCGAAGAATCCATTTCTTCGCCATAATAAGGACATGAGCATTGAAGTACGTATTCCGACAATTCTGCGTCCATTTACTAAAGATCAAAAGGCCGTTGTAGCAACAGGTGCAACTCTTACAGTGCTAATCACAGATCTAGATCAACAATATCCGGGTATCGGAGATCGCCTTTTAGAAAATGGAGCACTCCGTCGCTTTATAAATATCTATATCAATGACGAAGATGTGCGTTTTCTAGGAAGTTTAGAAGCCCCAATTAAAGATGGTGATTCAGTAACAATTCTTCCTGCAGTAGCTGGCGGATAATTTTGGCGCGCTATGACTCTCTGGAAGCATCGGTTGGTAACACACCTCTAATTAGTTTACCCAGACTTTCTCCAGCGCCAAATGTTCGACTCTGGGCGAAGCTAGAAGATCGCAACCCAACTGGCTCGATTAAAGATCGCACAGCAATCTTTATGATCAACGCTGCCGAAAAGAGCGGCCAATTAAAGCCGGGCGCCACAATTTTGGAACCAACTAGTGGCAATACCGGAATCTCACTTGCGATGGCTGCCAAGGTTCGGGGATACAAATTAATTTGTGTGATGCCAGAGAACACAAGTCCAGAAAGACGCCAACTACTTGAGATGTGGGACGCAAAGATCATTTCTTCACCTGCCGCAGGTGGATCTAATGAAGCGGTTCGGGTTGCTAAAGAATTGGCAGCGCAGAATCCCGAGTGGGTATTTCTTTACCAATATGGAAATCCTGCAAACACACAAGCGCATTACGAAGGCACAGGACCAGAAATATTTAAAGACTTACCAACAGTTACACATTTTGTGGCAGGTCTTGGAACAACTGGAACTTTAATGGGTGCGGGAAAATACTTGCGCGAGATGAATCCAGATGTACAGATAATTGCCGCAGAACCACGCTATGGCGAAGTTGTTTATGGACTTCGCAATATCGATGAAGGCTTTGTTCCCGAACTCTATGATGCATCGGTCTTAACGCGACGTTTTTCCGTTGGCGCAGAAGATTCAGTAAAGAGGGTTCGCCAGTTGCTAGAGACCGAAGGGATATTTTCTGGAATTTCTACCGGTGCAATTTTGCACGCTGCAATTGCTATTGCCAATGAAGCGGTACGTGATGGGCGCGATGCCGATATCGCATTTATTGTCTGCGATGCTGGGTGGAAGTATTTATCAACGGGAATTTACGGCTCTGAGATCGATGCGGCAACAGAAGGCTTAGACGGCACGCTCTGGGCTTAACTTTTTTAAGGGTACTCTTGCCCATATGAGTGATGCACCAATCGGAATTTTCGATTCAGGAGTTGGCGGTCTAACCGTAGCTCGTGCCATTCTCGATCAATTACCTAATGAGTCCACACTTTATATCGGCGACACCGCACGCGGTCCTTATGGTCCAAGGCCGCTAGCCGAAGTTCGCAACTTTGCACTTGAGACTTTAGATTATTTAGTTGAACAAGGTGTAAAGGCATTGGCGATTGCTTGCAATACCGCCAGTGCTGCCATGTTGCGCGATGCGCGCGAGCGTTATTCCGTTCCGGTTATCGAAGTTATTCAGCCTGCAGTTCGTCGCGCAGTTGCCGCTTCGCGCACGGGGCGAATCGGTGTAATCGGTACACGAGCAACAATTGATTCCAAGGCATACCTGGACGCGTTCGCTGCAGCCCCACAGTTGCAAATAACTTCAATTGCTTGTCCGCTATTTGTGGAATTTGTCGAACGTGGTGAAACTTCAGGCGAAGCGATTACCAAAGTGGCACGGGAATACTTAAAGCCAATGATGGAAGCTGATGTTGATACTTTGGTACTTGGCTGCACCCACTATCCATTATTAACTGGCGTTATCTCTTATGTAATGGGAAATGACGTTTCGTTGGTATCTAGCGCTGAAGAAACTGCAAAAGATCTCTACCGCACGCTGGTAGAGAATTCTCTTTTGCGCGCTCCATCAAGTACTGCCGCCAGTCATAAGTTCTTTGCTACCGGCGATTCAGCAGCATTTGAGGTACTTGCACGACGATTCTTGGGACCTGAAGTGGGTTCTGTACAGCACATATCAAAACTCAATTAAATGGATTGGAAGTAAATGGCACGAATCGACGGAAGAAATGAAAATCAACTTCGTGAAATCAAAATCACACGCAAGTGGCTTGATCATGCTGAAGGTTCGGTCTTAGTTGAATTCGGCAAGACTCGTGTTCTCTGTGTTGCATCATTTACACCCGGTGTTCCACGTTGGTTAAAAGATTCTGGAAAGGGTTGGGTTACATCTGAATATGCGATGTTGCCGCGTGCTACACATACTCGCTCAGATCGCGAAAGCGTTAAGGGAAAGTTAGGTGGGCGCACGCAAGAGATTTCACGTTTGGTCGGCCGCTCGCTGCGCGCGATTGTTGACATGAAAGAACTTGGCGAAAATACAATTGTGATTGACTGTGATGTTTTACAAGCCGATGGTGGCACGCGTACCGCTGCGATAACTGGTGCTTACGTCGCACTTGCTGATGCTATTGGGTGGGCGAAAGCACAAGGACATATCAAGGAAAACTCAAAACCACTGAGTGATTCAGTTGCAGCCGTTTCAGTGGGAATCATTGATGGCGTTCCGATGTTAGATCTTTGCTACGAAGAAGATGTGCGCGCCGATACAGATATGAATGTTGTTTGCAGCGGCGATGGACGTTTTATTGAAGTTCAAGGTACTGCCGAAGGCGTTCCATTTGATCGCAACTTACTTAATTCGCTACTTGATTTAGCAGTTGCAGGTTGTGTAGAACTCGGCGATATTCAGAAGGCCGCACTTTTTAAGTGATTTTACATCGCTTGCTTCTTGCCACTCGTAATAAGGGCAAGATAGAGGAGTTTCGACGCATTCTGGAAGAGATTGCTTCAGGGCAAATTGAATTAGTAGGCCTTGATCAATTTCCGAATCTCCACGATGTCAATGAAACCGGATCTACATTTAAAGAGAACGCACTTCTCAAGGCACGCCAAATGTGTGCGGCGTCCGGAATAGCAGCGATTGCAGATGACAGTGGACTTTGTGTGGATTTTCTACATGGTGAACCCGGGATTTATTCAGCGCGTTGGGCTGGAGTTCATGGGGATGATGCTGCAAATACTCTTAAAGTTTTGAATTCATTAGCCGATGTACCAGATGAAAAGCGTGGTGCACATTTCACATGTGTGGCAGCTCTGGCCCTACCCGATGGACGCACCCTCACGGAAGAGGCGCGCTTTGACGGGTGGATTCTGCGTGAACCAGTTGGCGAACATGGATTTGGCTACGACCCAATATTTCGCCCAGATGGTTACGAGATTTCTAGCGCACAAATGGGCGCTTTGGCCAAGGATGCGATCAGCCATCGCGGGAAATCACTCCGCGCTATCGCACCGCATGTCATCAGATTGCTCAACACTCTAGGCTAAACTTTGCCCATACGAGATCGCTTAGCCCTAAAAGGAGTTTCATCGTGGCCGTTAAGAAAAAAGCTTCAGTAAAGAAAGTTGCTAAGAAGGCGCCAGCGCGCAAGAAGGCTGCTGCTAAGAAGGTTGTAAAGAGGAAAGTTGCTAAGAAGGCGCCAGCGCGCAAGAAGGCTGCCGCTAAGAAGATTGTAAAGAAGAAAGTTGCTAAGAAGGCGCCAGCGCGCAAGAAGGCTACTGCCAAGAAAGTTGTAAAGAAGAAAGTTGCCAAGAAGGTTGCCAAGAAAGCACCAGCACGCAAAAAAGCTGCTGCCAAGAAAATAAGTTCAACTAACACATTTGTTGTTCCTCCAGTTCCAGTCGGTGGCGTAAAGAGCGCATCTCGCGCAAATATCACAACGATGCCAACTCCTGCAAAGAGCGCTGGCGTATCTAAGCCAAGCGCTGCTCCTAAGCAAGGAACATCACCACGTGTTTTGATTGCAGCGATCATCGGTATCGCACTCCTTGCAATCGTCGTAATTACTCGCCCAGCATCTGATTCAGATGATGCTGTTGCACCCGCAATTCCAGCGGCAAGTGAATCAGCGGCACCAGAAGCAACTGAAGAACCAACTCCGGTGGCAACTGAGGAAGTGGTTACTGCTGTTGAAGCACCAACTCGCTTTATTGGAAACTGGAAAGATTCTGCTAAATCAGTAATGGTTATTACTTGGAAGGTACCAACAGCAACTGCGGGATTAACTGGCTACAAGTTTGAAGTCCGCTCAGGAGTGGGCGAATGGAAAGAATCAGGAATACTGCCAGCCGATCAACTTTCAATTGAATTCACAAAGGGTTCAACTGATGGATCAACATCATTCCGTGTCTCATCTGTTTACTCAGATGGACAGAGCGCATCTGCTAAGGCATTTGGATTTAGCGGTCAATTCGAATAAGTAAATTAATAAATAAAGCCCCCGCCAAATTGGTGGGGGCTTTATTTATTTTAATTTCAAATTAAGGCAAGAATTCTTCTATTGCAGCCACGTAGGCACGAACACCGGCCGGTACTAAGTGGATTCCATCTGGTGCGAAATATTCAGGGCGTCCCATAGATATCTGATCCCAACGAATCACATGGGTATTGGGATAACCGCTGGCAACCTCATCAATTAGTGCGTTGTTAGTTTCTCTCCATGCTCTTGGAACTGCCGTGTTTACAACGATGCGGATAGGAGCCGTCTTTATCGCCTCAAAAATTGCCACCACTTGCTCGCGGGTTAGCGCATTGTTATTGCCTAAATTAAATACAACTGGCGAATCTACAACTTCCTCGCCATCGTTGCGCATAACTTCAAGTAATTCTGGCGCTTGACGGCCAACTCGAGCATTTATGAGCGCAATCGGATTACGTAGCTCAATCTCATGGCGAATTCCCAGAATTACTGAATCACCCGTTACCCAGATTCCAGTCTTTCCTATCGCTGAAATTTCGGTTTGTACTGGTCGACTGGCTTCTTCAATTGCCACTTGAACTACGCGATTCTTCTCAGAGGTATCAATTAGAGCGTACGCACTTACCAGAGAGGACAACAAGACCGTTAAAGAAATAGATATAGCAACGAGAACCTTTTGGCGTTTTCTGACTTCGGGAGTTCGATATCGCATACCTTTAAACCAATAAGCGACTGCGCCGCTTCGGATTGGTAACTCAACTAAGCGCAAGGAAATATCGGCAAGTGCTAGAACTACCAATATACGTAGAGTAAATAACGCCCAATCTTCACCATCTAAATCTACTTGTGGCCGCGAGACTTGAAAAATAACCCAGTGCCATAAATAAATGGCATACGAGCGTTCGCCAATCCAGAGTAACGCTTTATTTCGTAACAGCGGTGCAAATCGCGATGCGGGGTGAACGATGGAAATTAGTATCGCTGTTCCAAATAATCCAGCCAGCGGAAACGCTATTTTATACAAGGTTGGCTTAGTCTCATCAATTAGTAGGAAAGTTGCCAAAATTCCGATAAATCCAAATACACCAATACCATCAATGAAATCTTGTGCACGACGCGTGACTTGTAAATTGAAGTTTTGGGGAATCCAACTAACTGCCAGTGCCGCGCCAAGAAAAAGCCCGATGCTGTGAGTATCTGTACCAAAGTAAACATGGCTTACCTTTGACGAGTTCGATGCATCGAGTTGGAAGGAGAGAAACATCAGGGCAATTCCGGAAGTAGTAGCAATGATCAGCGCTGCTGCTGGAATTAACTTTTTGCCCAAGTACTTTAAAACGAGTATGAGAATTAACGGCCAAAGTAGATAGAACTGCGCCTCCACAGCAAGTGACCAAGTGTGCTGGAGCAATGGTGGTCTACCGCTGACCTCAAAATAATCTTGGTGGTTAAATACCAGCCACCAGTTCATCGCACCAGTGAGGCTAAACGGGGCATCTGTCAAGAATTTCTTAGTGGTATCTGGCGCCCAAAGTCCAATGAAAATTGAAGTGGTTATGATCATAAAAACTAAAGGTGGAAACAATCTGCGAACTCGAGCAAAGTAGAAATCTCGTAGATCTAAGCCACCGCGCTGCTGAATTGAATCCAATAGAAGTCGAGTTATCACATAACCTGAAATTACAAAGAAGAGATCAACTCCGAGAAAGCCACCTGGAATCCAAGAAACACCCAAGTGATAGAGCATGACGGCAATGACTGCGATTGCACGCAGTCCATCTATGGCAGGAATGTATTGGATACCGCGCTTGGTAACCATCTTAATTACCGACGTTTAGCTGGTTTTTTCTTTGCTGGTTTTTTCTTTGCTGCACTCTTTTTTGCTACAGCCTTCTTTACCGGTGCAGCGAGGGCAGGCTTAGTGCGTTGGCTGATAACTTTTTTTGGCCCAGTATCAATCACCTTGTTATCTGCAGATAAATTATCGGTTACGTTTTTATGGAGTTCAGCAAGGCGAGAATAAGCGCTCTCCAATCTGGAGCGGCTCTGCGTAATCGCACCTGCGGCAGCATCAAGTGACTGAGTTTGAATTTTGTAAAGGCGTTCTGCCTCGGAAATAACTCCACTTAACCACTGGCGATATTCAGCGACTTCTTCGGTAGCTTCAGTGATTATTCTTTCACCTTCACGACGGGCGGCTTGCGCTAACACCGTTGCTTCGCGGCGTTTTTCATCAAAGATAGATTGTGCTTCACGTTCTGCTTCAGCAACTCTTTCGGCTGCTTCTGCTTCAGCAACATTTATATATTTACGCCCACGTGCTTCAGCACCGGAGAGAATAGAACGCGCTTTAATATCAGCGCCTTCAACCACATCTTTTGCTTGACGTGATGCTTCACTAACAACTCGCTCGGATGTCGACATTGCCTTTGCTTCACGGCTTTGTGCAGATTTAATCATCGCCATAGCAGTTTCAGTCGCCAAGATTTCAAATTCTTCTTTACTCAAAGTTGTGATGTCGCGACGAGAACGTAGGTCGCTAAGTTGAGATTCGAGTTCGCGAATGCGATCTACCGAACTAGGGGCAGCGCTTTCACTTTCTTTAAATCCAACCCAATTGAGGAAGCTATTTTTCTCGGCCATGGGCTTAGATTAGGGCAAAGCCTGCTTACTCCAAAAGTGGGGTGATTTACTGGCGGTAGATGGCGATGGAGACCGCTAGGTACTGAGAGACCCAAGCGGCAACCACGAAGATATGGAAAAGTTCGTGAAAACCAAAGTACTTGGCATTTCGGCCAGGTTTTTTAAGGGCATAAAAGATTGCGCCCACCGAGTAGAGAAGCCCACCAATAATGACCGGCAGAAGAACCCAGAGGCCGCCCTCTTCATAAAGCTGCGGCGTGTAAACAATTGCAACCCACCCGAGCAGTAGGTAATTGGCAACATATAACCAGCGCGGTGCGCCAACCCAGAAGACGCGCATGGCAACACCCAACAGCGCGCCAACCCAAACGACCGATAATAAAATTGTGCGGTCATTGCCATGTAACAGTGCCACAGCAAATGGCGTGTAAGAGCCGGCGATAAGCAAGTTAATATTGGCATGATCCCAGCGGCGCCAAATTTTCTTCTTCTCTGGAGTCCATGGCACGCGATGATAAATCGCTGAAACGCTAAAGAGCATAATTGCGGTAATTGAATATAAAGCGACCGCAAACTTAAGCGAACTTTTACTCAATATGAAGAGCACAAGAGAAGCGATAACAACTACTGGTGTTGCACCTAGATGAAACCATCCGCGCAACTTTGGTGGAACCGCTGCTGCTAACTTATCGCGCTCGCTGGCTTCCTTGCTCATGTAAGAACTCTACGGCTTAACGACGGCTTTTAAGTCTCGCACCGATTTAACACAGAGCGAAGCCAGCGCGGCTACTAAGGCGATTGAGCCTGTTATATAAATAATTGTGCTCACCCCAAATGCGTGAGCAAGTGGACCAGCTACGGCAATACCTAGAGGTGAAAGTCCGTAAGAACCTAAGGCATCGTAGGCAACCACTCGTGAATAAGACTCTTCTGGAATATGAGATTGCAGAGAGGTATTCCAAATCACCATAAAAATATCAATTGTCATACCTGCAAAGAATGCGCAGAGGAGAGATATCCAAAGAGGCGCCTTCATCGCCAGCGAGAAATCCCAGATTGATGCGCCCGCGATTATGAGCATCGCAAGAAATAGTGGCCTTGAGAAGTGTATTTTGAGTGAGATAACGCTTCCGGCGAGCATGCCCAAAGTTAGGGCGGCTAAATTAAAAGACCAAAACTTTGGACCATCGGCAATATCTGCAAAGTTAAGCGGCCCAAGTATTTGTAACATAGATTCAAAAGCAAGATTTATAATTGCAAATGCAATCACTATAGTCACAACCCACGAGTGGGATATAAATTCGCGCCAGCCTGATTTAAGATCTTGAAAAACAGTATTTTTATTCTCACGCACAATTGTCGGAAGGTCTAAATTCCAAACCAGAATGCCTGCAATCAAGAACGTTATGGCATCGACCAGAAGTGCCCAACCAGATCCAAATGCGGTTACTAACGTGCCCCCAATCAGCGCACCAACTACGTAACCGATATTGGTGGTCATCGCAATTACCGCATTTCCATGCTGTAATTTTGCTTTAGGTAAAATCTCGGGAAGCACGCCAGACATCGCTGGCCACCACAGCGCATTTAAAATTCCAAATAGCGCGCCCATTAAGGCGAGCAAGAAAACGCTGGAATTTCCGGCAATTAGCGAAACTGCGCTGACCGCGGCAAAAGCGCTTCCTAAAACATCGGCGCCGCCAACAATTCGATTGCGTTTAAAGCGATCGCCGATTACGCCACCGAACAACATCAGCGCAATCATTGGGAACATGCGTGCGGCCATCACGATACTTAGGTCTTTGCCTGTGGCCCCCGGCAGTGCCAGAACACCGAATGCCAGAGCAACAGGGGATATCCCATTTCCCACATTTGAGATAAAGCGCGAAATAGCTAGTGCGCTAAAGCCAGGATGGCCACGCAGTTCACTCAGTTGAGCTCGCATTTGGGTAAGCCTATCCGTGACCCGCAGCGGGTCACTGAACACAGGTACTAACCCAAGGTTGAGCGTGGTTTAACCCGAAAGTATCTAAAAACTTTTAGAAATACCCCCGAATGATGATGCAAATCCCTCGCAAACCCCCCACACTAATGCTCACTAGGTAATGGTGAATGAGGTTCCTCGAGGATTTCATAACCCGCACTTGGCTTTAGGGGCCGCCCGGTCCTTGAAGTATTAAGCACCCCACGGAGGCTTATTTAAATGTTAACCCTAACCGCAAATCAGTGGAACCTCGTCTACAACATATTCTCGTTTGGACTAGTTTCAATGCTTGCATGCACCGTCTACACCCTTGTTTCACAAGGTCGTGTATTGGCTAAGTACCGCAACGCTCTCGTTATGTCATCAATGGTTACATTCATTGCTGGCTATCACTACTGGAGAATCTTTAACTCATTCGCAGAAGCATCTGATGGAATGATGGTTAAGGTTTCTGGAGACCAGGGTGCCTTTAATGAGGCATACCGTTATGTTGACTGGCTACTAACTGTTCCTCTACTTCTTGTTGAAGTAGTTGCAGTGCTTGCACTTGCAAAGGAAGTTTCAAGGTCACTCATCACTCGTTTGGTTCCAGCATCAGCTGCAATGATCGCACTTGGTTACCCAGGTGAAATCTCAAGCGATCAGAACACACAGGTTTTGTATGGAGTTCTCTCAACACTTCCATTCCTCTACATCCTCTATGTCTTGTTCGTCGAACTTGGCAAGTCACTTGATCGTCAACCAGAAGGCGTTGCAGCAACTGTTGGTCGCTTGCGCTTACTTCTAGTTGCGACATGGGGCGTATACCCAATCTCATACATCCTAGGTATGGGTGGAGATGCAACTGCTGAGCAGTTCGTTGGCGTTCAGGTTGGTTACACAATCGCTGACATCTTGGCAAAGTGCGTATTCGGTCTAACAATCTTGAAGATCGCTCGCATGAAGTCAATGGCAGAAGGAATGAAGGAAGATCACTAATCTTCTTAAATAGTTAAAATTAAAGGGGCGTCGGGAAACCGGCGCCCCTTTAATATTTGTAGGATAGAGATATGACAAAAGCAACTCTTTCAAAATATGCCCTGAACAATTACCGAATGGCTAGTTATCTGCTTTTGGCGATTGGCCTAATAAATCTTCGTTATCAAACGGGTAAAGATAGCGCCCTCGCTAATTCACTTACAGTAACTATCCCCGGCACGGCAATGCTACTTATTTCATTTGCCAAGGGCACTCACGCCTTTTTAGCGCGTCGCGAAATTATGGTCGCGTTGCTCGTGATTGGTGTAGCGCTAGTTGCTTGGGCAATTACCAATTAATTAGCAAAAATATTAGCGAAAGTTAATATCACTCTTTTTCATCGCAGTTATCAAGATTCGAATCGCATTCGGACCCATGCCATGCAAATCCTTAATGGCATCTAAAGAGTATTTTCTTAAATCGCTGACTTTATAAAGTCCTTCATCGATTAAGGCTCTGCGTGCCGGGGCTGTGAGTCCGAGTTCTAACCAAACTCCATCAACTGCGGCGTAGGCATCTAAATCAACTTCGCCATTACTTGCTGAGTAACTAGAAGCGCTTGCTTTAGCGGCACGCCTGGCGGCGGCTTCACGTGCAATTTTGGCTTGCGTCATCTTGATTTTTGCACGAGAAGGTTTTGCCATGAATAAATTTTATCTCACAGAATTTTCTATGAGCCATGCTGGTGCGGGAGGCGGGACTTGAACCCGCACGCCGGAGCACAAGTTCCTAAGACTTGCGTGTCTGCCATTTCACCACTCCCGCTGGAGTGCCATGAGAATGTTACAAAAAACTCATGTACTGGTGCTTAGGTTAGAGGTAAGTTCGCCTTATACAAAATTATGGGCTCACCAGCCCTAAGGCTGCGCTAGAAAAGTGCGCCCTAACAGCGATGAAACGAGGAAGTTAAATGTCTTTGACACCAACACCTGCCGACAAATTCACTTTTGGTCTTTGGACTGTGGGTTGGCAAGCGCGTGATCCATTTGGAGATGCAACACGTGGCGCACTTGATCCTGTGCGCACAGTTAATGAACTTGCTGCGCGCGGTGCATACGGTGTGACTTTTCACGATGATGATCTAATTCCATTTGGTAGCGATGACACCTCTCGCCGCGGACACATCGACCGTTTCAAAAAAGCACTTGATGAGACCGGCATGAAAGTGCCGATGGCGACAACGAATCTTTTCTCGCATCCCGTATTTAAAGATGGTGCATTCACTAGCAATGATCGCGACATTCGTCGTTACGCACTTCGTAAAGCGATGCGCAATATCGAACTGGCTGTTGAACTTGGCGCTCATACTTATGTTTGTTGGGGTGGTCGCGAAGGCGCTGAATCAGATGCGGCAAAGGATGCCTATGTTGCACATGAGCGTATGCGCGAGGCATTTAACTTGCTTAGCCAATTTGTTCTGGATAACGGTTACAAGATTAAATTTGCAATTGAGCCAAAACCAAATGAACCACGTGGTGATATCTTCTTGCCGACAATCGGTCATGCACTCGCCTTTATCTACACATTAGATCACCCAGAGTTAGTTGGCTTGAATCCAGAAGTTGGACATGAGCAAATGGCTGGACTTAACTTTGTTCACGGTATTGCGCAGGCGCTATGGCAGAAGAAGTTATTCCATATCGATCTAAATGGTCAGCACGGACCAAAGTTTGATCAAGATTTGGTATTTGGCCACGGCGATCTCAAATCCGCCTTCTTTCTTGTCGAACTTCTTGAGCGCTATAAATATGACGGACCAAAGCACTTTGATTACAAGCCTGGCCGCACTGAAGATGACAAGGGCGTGTGGGATTCAGCGACTGCAAATATGCGTACCTATTTAGCTTTAAAAGAACGTGCAACTGCTTATCGCAACGATCCACGTGTTATCGCAGCCCAGAAAGATTCAAATATTCCGGGACTTAGCGAGAACACAATGGCTGCGGGCGAGAGTTGGAAAGATCTGGCAAAAGATTCATTCGATGTTGAGGCCGCCGGAGTTCGCGGATATCAATATGAAGCCCTTAATCAACTCGCACTTGAGCATCTAATGGGGTTCGGAAAGTAAAATCACAAGCAGGGTAACCTTGCCCTGTGAGTTCACATTCTGATTTGTTAGCGGCCCAGATACAGGCTGCAATTTCGCGCGCCATCGAGCGTGGAGATTTGATCGGAACCGTGCCTGCCACCATTGCGCTAGAGCGACCAAAGAATCGCGATCACGGTGATTACGCATCTTCTATCGCCTTGCAATTGGCAAAGCCTGCCGGCAAGAACCCGCGGGATGTGGCTGAGATGCTCAAAGCTGATCTGGAATCTCTGGTAGAGGTAAGCGCTGTCGACATCGCTGGCCCAGGCTTTATCAACATCACTTTAAATCGCGCCAGCCAAGCAGATTTAGTTCGCACTATTTTAACCGCCCAAGAAAAGTACGGCCGCGGTACTGCTTTATCTGGCATAAAAATAAACCTGGAATTTATTAGCGCCAACCCAACTGGTCCGCTTCACTTAGGACATACACGTTGGGCGGCAGTTGGTGATGCACTTGGTCGCGTACTAGCGGCGGCAGGTGCTGATGTAACGCACGAGTTCTACATCAACGACCGCGGAAATCAAATGGATCTCTTTGGTCAATCGGTTCAAGCAGCTGCGCTAGGTCAACCAATACCCGAAGATGGATATAAAGGTGATTACATAAATGATTTAGCAAAGTCAATTGTTGCGCAAAATCCAACTATTACAGATTTGCCTGGCGCCGAAAGGTTAATTGCATTCCGAGAGGCTGCTTATCAATTACAACTTAAAGATCAGCGGCGAGTTCTAGATACTTTTAATACCCATTTCGATGTCTGGTTTTCGGAAAGGTCACTGCATGATGGTGGCAGCGTCGAACATGGCTTAGATAAGTTGCGCTCGCAAGGACATGTATTTGAAGTCGATGGTGCTACTTGGTTACGCACTACTGATTTTGGTGATGATAAAGATCGGGTATTAGTTAAAGCCAATGGCGATTTAACTTATTTCTCCTCCGATACTGCTTACTACATCAATAAGCGCGAACGTGGGTTTGATATCTGTATTTACATGTTGGGCGCAGACCATCATGGTTATATACATCGCTTAAAGGCAACTGCTGCGTGCGCGGGCGATAACCCCGAATACAACATCGATGTCTTAATCGGCCAGTTGGTAAAGATTATGGAAGGCGGGGAAGAGGTAAAACTCTCTAAGCGCGCCGGAACAATCATTACCCTAGAAGAGCTGGTAGAAAAAGTTAGTGTTGATGCCGCCCGTTACACACTAATTCGTTATCCCGTTGATACTCCAATGGTTATGGATATCGATATTTTGAAACGAAATACCAATGAGAATCCGGTTTATTACGTGCAATATGCCCATGCGCGTATCGTCGCAGTTCTGCGCAACGCAATCGAGCTAAAGATTCCTGCTGGTTTAGAAAACTTTGACCCCGCACAACTTAGCCATGACCGTGAAAACGAATTGCTAGGTTCACTCGCCGAATTTCCACGTATCGTGGCTGGCGCTGCCGAACTTCGTGAACCACACCGCATCGCACGTTACCTTGAAGAGTTAGCTGGGGTTTATCACGGCTTCTATGCCGACTGTCGCGTTTTGCCGATGGGCGATGAGCCAATTTCGGCGATTCATAGCGCCCGAATTAATTTATGCGCAGCAACTCTGCAAGTACTGAAGAATGGTCTTGATTTACTTGGCGTCAGTGCGCCGGAGAGGATGTAAAGCTCATGTGGTCGAAAAATGTTTCCTTCGCCAATGGTGAACTACACCTATCTGGAATATCTGCTTCAAAGTTAGCAAAAGATTTTGGAACTCCAGCATTTTTTATCGATGAAGCAGATTTTTGCGCGCGTGCAACTGCCTGGAATAACGCACTCCGTGATGAGTTTGGTGCTCACGCCGGCACTGTTTATTACGCAGCAAAGGCTTTCATTTCTGTGGCAGTTGCAAAATGGATCCGCGAATGTGGAATTGGGATCGATGTCTGCACTGGGGGAGAACTTGCAGTGGCACTTGCAGGGGGTATTGATCCTTCGAAAATTGAAGTTCACGGCAATAATAAATCTCTCACCGAAATAGATCGCGCAGTTTCTATCGGCGTTAAAACCATCGTTATGGATTCTTTGCACGAGATTGATCGCGTGGCGGCGATGGCACGCAAACATGGCGTGGTTCAAGGCGTAATGTTGCGGCTAACTCCAGGTATCCAGGCTCACACACACGAATCCATTTCCACCGCACATGAAGATGTGAAATTTGGCTTCTCGATTGCAAGCGGCGCTGCTTGGGCAGCGGTCGAAGCAACGCTGTCACACCCTGAACTAGAACTACGCGGATTCCATTCACATATTGGTTCGCAAATATTTGGAACACAATCATTTGAATTAGCGGCTAATCGCTTAATTGCTCTGCTTGCAAAGTACCGAGATGCATACGCCAAGGAACTTCCTGAACTTGATCTTGGCGGCGGATATGGCATCGCATATTTGCCTGAAGATGAAACACTCGAACCAGGTGAAGTCCTACCAGCGCTACGTAGCGCGGTAACTAAGGCCTGCGAAAAATATAAGTTAGATATTCCAATTATTTCTATTGAGCCAGGCCGGGCAATTGTTGGCCCAACAACTTTTACACTCTATGAAGTTGGAACGACTAAAGATGTCGTTCTTGAAGATGGTGCTATCCGCCGCTATATATCTGTTGATGGCGGCATGAGCGATAACATCCGACCATCGCTCTATGATGCCGAATACCACGCAGTTATTGCACAACGCGCCTCAAATGAAAAAAGTATTTCATCCCGTGTTGTTGGAAAACATTGCGAAACCGGAGACATCGTTATTCGCGATATTTCACTTCCCGCAGATATCGTCCCCGGCGATTTAATTGCAATCCCAGCAACAGGTGCATATGGTCGCAGTATGGCCAGCAATTACAACCATGTGCCGCGCCCACCAGTTATTGCGGTAAATGACGGAAAAGCCCGCGTAATCGTCCGCCGAGAAAATGAGGCAGATCTGCTCGCACTTGATGTGAAAGAATAGGTAGATGAGCCCCGCAGATAAACCTGTACGTATCGGCATGCTCGGTTGTGGCGTGGTCGGCAGTTCTGTCGCGCGCTTGTTGCTGGCAGATACCGCTGAACTTTCTACTCGCGCGGGCGTGAAGATCGAACTCTCGCGCATCGCAGTTCGCACCATTAGGCCGCATGAAGGTATTAATCCTGCGCTATTTACAACTGATCCATTTTCAATCGTAAACGATCCAGAAATTGATTTGATTATTGAAGTAATGGGCGGAATCGAACCTGCCCGAGAATTAATTATGACAGCGATCGAAAACCATAAATCTGTCGTTACTGCCAACAAAGCGCTCCTTGCTAGCCATGGCGCAGAAATGTTTACCGCCGCATATGCCAAGGGTGAAGACATTTATTATGAAGCATCAGTAGCCGGTGCGATCCCAATCATCCGCCCGATGCGCGACTCATTGGCGGGTGACTTTGTTACACGGTTGATGGGAATCGTAAACGGAACCACAAATTACATTCTGACCAAGATGCATGAAGACAACCGAGAATTTGCTGACGTATTAAAAGAAGCACAAGCCCTTGGTTATGCCGAAGCAGATCCAACTGCTGATATCGAAGGCTTTGATGCTGCCGCAAAAGCGGCGATTTTATCTGGTCTGGCATTTCACACTCGCGTGACAGTCGATGATGTATATCGCGAAGGTATTTCAAAAATTACTTTAGAAGATGTGAATATCGCCAAATCGATGGATCATGTGATTAAGTTGCTGGCTATCGCCGAACTAACACCAGCAGATGAAATTTCAGTGCGCGTGCACCCGGTGATGTTGCATAAGAGCCACCCGTTGTCTTCTGTGCGCGATGCTTACAACGCAGTTTTTGTAGAAGCCGAATCAGCAGGTTCTCTGATGTTCTACGGTCGTGGCGCAGGTGGAGCACCGACGGCTTCCGCCATTTTGGGAGATGTTGTCGCAGTTGCTCGTCATATCGCACTTAATTCAGTTGGTCAGCGCGAGACAGATTATGCCGATCGCGATATCGCACCGATCGAAACAACTGAAACTAAGTTCCTAATCAGGTTAGAAGTGGCCGATAAGGCTGGTGTTTTAGCCGCAATCGCCACAACTTTTGCTAATCACGGAGTTTCAATTCAGACTGTGAACCAATTAGGGCGCAATAGCAATGCCGAAGTAACAATCGTTACTCACTTGGCAACTGAAGGCGAACTCAAAGCAACTGTGGAATCGCTTAAGGCAATGGATATTGTAAATAATGTTTCAACTGTTATTCGTGTTGAGGGAGCGTTGCCCGCATGAGTTTATTTAAAGCTAAGAAGTCAGGGGCGCACCAGTGGCGCGGAGTTATCGAGGAATATCGCGACCGCTTGCCGGTAAGTGCAAAGACTCCCGTTGTCTCACTACGCGAAGGCGGCACACCACTTATTTATGCAAGCTATCTCTCTGAGCGTCTCGGCAACGATGTCTGGTTAAAGTTCGAAGGCACCAACCCAACGGGATCATTTAAAGATCGCGGAATGACTATGGCGATTTCCAAGGCGGCCGAAGAGGGCGCTACAGCAGTGATCTGTGCATCAACTGGAAATACATCAGCAAGTGCTGCAGCGTATGCAACCAAGGCGGGAATGATTTCTGCGGTGTTAATTCCGGCGGGCAAGATTGCTACCGGTAAATTAGCGCAAGCGGTAATTCACGGTGCGAAAATTTTGCAAGTTGCCGGCAACTTTGATGATTGCCTAACTCTGGCTCGTGAATTATCTGAGAATTATCCAGTCGCACTGGTTAACTCAGTAAATCCATACCGTATTGATGGCCAGAAGACGGCAGCATTTGAAGTTGTAGATATGTTGGGTTTTGCACCCGATATCCATGCACTTCCAGTAGGTAACGCCGGAAACATAACTGCATATTGGATGGGCTATAACGAATATCGCAAAGATGGAATTTCTAATTCACTTCCACAGATGTACGGATTCCAAGCAGCCGGATCTGCGCCGTTAGTTAAAGGTAAGCCAGTGTTAAAACCCGAAACAATTGCGACAGCAATCCGTATTGGCAATCCTGCATCTTGGGACCAAGCAATTGAAGCCCGTGATAAATCAGGTGGCGTGATTGATTCAGTTACAGATAAAGAAATTTTGGCCGCATACGCCCTTGTTGCAGGCAAAGAAGGCGTATTCGTTGAACCTTCATCTGCAGCGGGAATTGCTGGACTAATTAAATATAAGAAAGCCGGCAAATTGCCTCAAGGCAAGAAGATTGTAATTACTGTTACTGGCCACGGACTTAAAGATATTTCTTGGGCGCTGGAAAAGTTTGCCAAGCCAAAGATCGTAAAAGTTAACGCTATCGCTGCCGCAAATGCGTTAGGTCTTAAGTAAGCGCCATGGCAAAACCTACTTTTAAAGCCAATCCGATTCAGGTACAGGTGCCGGCAACTAGCGCCAACTTAGGACCCGGATTTGATTCATTTGGTTTGGCACTTGCCATACATGATCGTTACGTTGCGCAGATTTTAGATGATGCCGGACTTGATATTGATGTAACTGGTGAAGGTGCTGATGAAGTTCCGCGCACCGATAAGAACCTACTTGTTAAGGCGATGAATAAAGGTTTTGATTATTTAGGTGGAAAACCAAAGGGAATTGCGGTGCGTGCGCTAAATGTGATTCCGCATGGTCGCGGTTTAGGTTCTTCTGCCAGTGCAATTGTCGGTGGACTTTGCCTTGCTCGCGCACTCGTTTTAACAGGCATCGACAAGATGAGTGATGCAAAATTGTTGCAATTAGCAACAGATATGGAAGGCCATCCAGATAACGTGGCTGCCGCACTTTATGGAAACGCTGTCATTGCTTGGAAGGAAGATCAGCATGGTAAGGAAGTTGCACAAGCGATCTCCTTAAGTGTGGATACACGAATTCGTGCAATTGCCTTTATTCCATCAACTGCAGTTGCCACATCTAAGGCGCGTAAGATGCTTCCTGAAATGATTGCCCATCGCGATGCCGCACGTAATTCAGCAAATGCAGCGCTGCTCGTGCACGCACTGACTCTGCGTCCAGATTTATTATTCCGAGCAACTGAAGATTTCTTACACCAGTCATATCGCCAAGATGCGATGCCGGCATCGTTTGCCTTGCTAACTAAGTTGCGCGGTGCCGGTGTAGCCGCATTTATCTCAGGCGCAGGCCCAACAGTCTTGGCTTTGCACACTGGAAATGAATCAGATGTATCCGAATTAATACGCGCTGCAGGAACCAAATTTGAAGCTAAATCACTTGAGATCGCCCGTTCTGGGGCCACGATTCTCTAGCAAGTCTCGATTTTGCAGTCCGCCGCCGCGGGATGCTATGGTTACCCCACTTGCGCAGGACCGGAAGTTACGGTGAAAGACGGCAGGTAGCCACTAAAAAATAACCAGGCTTTTTGCCTTTACGAACTCAAACTCGTAGACGAAGCCCTAAATGAAAGATAAAGATGACAGATCAAGTTGAACCAGTTCGTTCAAACAGTCCAGAGCTAGCCGCTATGAGCCTTCCTAAATTAAAGGAAGTTGCTGCACAACTCGGTATCGATGGCGCAACCAAATTTAAGAAAGATGCGCTCGTAACTGCGATTGCAGATTTGCAGGCAGCAAACCGCGACGCAGCGAAAGCTGAACGCGAAGCCCGCCGCGAAGCGCGCAATGCTAAAAAGAATTCAAGTCGCGAAAATTCAAATAACTCTGCTGATAATTCAGATGACTCTGAAGATGACGGCGATGTTCAAGATAATGGACCACGCGATAACGACCGCGGAGTCAGCGGACGTCGTGACCGCGATCGTGGCCGAGATCGCAACCGTGGCCGTGATCGCAACCGTGATCGTGGACCTCGCGAAGAGCGCGAGCCCGTAATCGGCGAAGATGATGTATTGGTACCAGTTGGTGGTCTCGTAGACATCATGGATAGTTATTCATTTATTCGCACCGGTGGTTACCTGCCAGGACCAAACGATATTTACGTTTCGCAACAGCAGGTCCGCAAGTACGGTCTGCGCAAGGGCGATGTAGTTACTGGCCAGGTACGTCAGGCTCGCGAAGGCGAGCAACGCCAGAAGTACAACCCATTAATTACTTTAGAAACCATCAACGGAGTTACTCCAGATGAAGCGCGCGGTCGCGTTGAATTCGGCAAGTTAGTTCCGTTGTACCCACAAGAGCGTCTTCGCCTTGAGACTGAACCAAATATTTTGACAACACGTGTTATCGATTTGATTGCCCCTATTGGTAAAGGCCAGCGCGGACTTATCGTTTCGCCACCAAAGGCCGGTAAGACTATGGTTTTGCAAGCAATTGCAAATGCGATCACAACAAATAACCCTGAGTGTCACTTGATGGTTGTTCTAGTTGATGAGCGCCCTGAAGAAGTTACAGATATGCAGCGTTCAGTTAAGGGTGAAGTTATCGCTTCGACTTTCGATCGCCCGGCAGATGACCACACCACAATCGCAGAACTAGCAATTGAGCGTGCCAAGCGTTTAGTTGAACTTGGTCACGACGTTGTTGTTCTCCTTGACTCAATTACTCGTTTAGGTCGTGCTTACAACATCGCTGCGCCGGCATCAGGTCGCATCCTTTCCGGTGGTGTTGATTCAGCGGCCTTGTATCCACCTAAGAAATTCTTCGGAGCAGCTCGTAATATCGAAGATGGCGGATCGCTAACAATTCTGGCAACAGCACTTGTTGACACTGGTTCTCGTATGGATGAAGTTATCTTTGAAGAGTTCAAGGGCACAGGCAACATGGAACTTATTCTTGATCGCAGAATAGCCGATAAACGAATCTTCCCAGCGGTTAACGTTGTTGCATCTGGTACACGTAAGGAAGAAATTCTTATGGGCACCGAAGAACTCAACATTGTCTGGAAACTTCGCCGCGTGCTTCACGCGCTAGAGCCACAGGCTGCACTGGAACTCTTGCTCGAGAAGATGAAGGGCACCAAGTCCAACGTCGAATTCTTGATGCAGATCCAGAAGACAACTTCTGGTCCAAACGAGGGTTAATTCCGCACGGATTTTGCGGTTTTCTCTTTTCGCGAGAGTATTAGTCCCTAGCCATAACTTATGGCGATGCCCTGGTTCACCGCATTTAGCGGACCCAGACATAGAAAAAGGAATAAAAAAATGAAGAAAGATATTCATCCAGAGTATAAAGAGACCCAAGTAACTTGTGGTTGCGGTGAAAAGTTTGTCACCCGCTCAACAGTTGCCAGCGGATCTATCTACGTAGAAGTTTGTTCCGTCTGCCACCCGTTCTACACAGGCAAGCAGCGCATTCTCGATACTGGTGGACGAGTCGCCAAGTTCGAAGAGCGTTTCGGCGATAACTCTAAATCAAAGAACGCTGCAAACACCGCAGCCAAGTAGCTTTTTAAATAGACCGCATCGCAACCCACTGAGGTTGCGCCGCGGTCTTTTTATTTCTTACACATTCATAAATTATCCAAGGAAGGAGAAGCCAAATGGCAAAAGTTAATGATCGCTTTGCCTCCGCCCACGAAATGGTGCGCGAATACCAAGAACTTGAAAAAGAGATGGCCGATCCTTCTATCCATGAAGATCAAGGTAAGGCGCGCAAATTAGGTCGCCGTTATGCCCAACTCGGTCCTGTTGTCGCAGGCTTTAACGCCTGGAAATCTGCGGCAGATGATTTAGAGGCAGCGCGCGAGATGGCGCGAGAAGATGAGTCCTTCGCATCTGAAATTCCTGCAATGGAAGTTGCCGTCGAGACCGCTGCAGATAAGTTAGAAGAACTCTTGCTACCACGTGATCCCAATGATGATCGTGATGTAATTATTGAAGTTAAAGCCGGCGCTGGTGGGGATGAATCCGCGCTATTTGCTGGTGACTTAGTTCGTATGTACCAACGCTATGCGGAAAAGCGCGGTTGGAAAGTTGAAATAATCGATATGACGGAATCAGATTTGGGCGGCTATAAAGATATTTCGATGGCGATTAAATCAAAGGGAACGCCGGAACCTGGCACCACACCTTATGCACGACTTAAATTTGAGGGTGGAGTACACCGCGTACAACGTGTTCCCGAAACCGAAAGCCAAGGTCGTATTCATACATCTGCTGCCGGCGTTCTAGTTCTGCCGGAAGCTGAAGAAGTTGATGTGGAATTGAATATGAACGATGTGCGCGTTGATGTTTATCGCTCATCTGGCCCCGGCGGTCAGTCAGTTAATACAACAGATTCGGCCGTTCGCTTAACCCACGTTCCAACAGGCATCGTCGTCTCGTGCCAAAATGAAAAGTCTCAGTTGCAAAATAAAGAGTCAGCGCTGCGTATCTTGCGTGCTCGTTTACTGGCAGATGCGCAAGAAAAGGCAGAGGCTTTGGCGATGGCTGAACGCAAGAGCCAAGTGCGTACCGTAGATCGCTCCGAACGCATTCGTACCTATAACTATCCTGAAAACCGTTTGAGCGATCACCGCGTTAATTACAAATCAAATAACCTAGATGCCGTTCTAAATGGTGAGCTAGATGATGTGGTGCAAGCACTTTTAGATGCCGACAAAGCAGCCAAACTCTCCTCAACCGAGTAAATATGAGCGATATAAAACCGCTGCTACATTCGGCGAAAGAGAAGTTAGCAGCCGCTGACATATCAGAAGTTGATGCCGAACATTTATTTGCCTATGTCCTCGGTATTTCTCGTATGGATCTACACAACTCTCTAAAGCTGGAAGAAGCCCTGAAAGCACTTGGTGATTTCGGAGTTATAGAAGACACCTTTGCTAAATTAATTTCTCGCAGGGCAGCGCACGAACCGTTGCAATACTTAACTGGCATATCATATTTTCGTCACCTTGAAATCGAAGTTGGCCCCGGCGTATTAGTCCCGCGTCCCGAAAGTGAATTGTTAGTTGAAGCGGTGCTAACTCATATTAAAAATTTAGAAGAAAAAGTCACGGGAGAAATATCTGTAATCGATTTAGGGGCGGGTTCGGGCGCGCTTTCTTTAGCAATTGCAACTGAAGCCCCGCGGGCGCGAGTGATCGCTGTTGAAAAGAGCGCCGATGCCATTGTTTGGCTTAAGAAAAATGTTGCCAGAATTTCTGAAAACGTTCGTGTAGTCGAAGGCGATGTCGTAGATGTATTGCCCGGAGTTAAGTGCGATGCGGTGATTGCAAATCCACCGTATGTTCCCAATAACCAAAGCTTGCCACGAGATGTTGCCGAACACGAACCACATATCGCACTCTTCGGTGGCGCCACAGGCCTTGAACTACCAAAACGATTTATAGATGCAGCGGCTCGTTTGTTAAAGAGTGGGGGAGTCCTCGCGATTGAACATACCGAGGACCAGGGTGCTGCTATCGATGCTTTGCTATCAAGGGACTTCATTGACATTGCAGTTCATCAAGATTTAACTGGGCGTCCTAGATGGAGTTCGGCGGTAAGGAAATAGTTATGGCCTCACACGATATTTTACGAGGTGATATTCAAGACCATGTGAGTATTGCTGTTGCTGCGCTAAAAGATGGATTTGTGATTATCGCACCGCTGGAAAATAGTTATGCACTAATGGCAGACGCGTTTTTTCATGATGCAGTTCGCGCAATGCATGTGCTGCGTGGTGACGAACTTGGGGTGGCAGCGCAAGTCGTAATCGCCAACAAAACTTCTATTGATGGCATTGCCCGCAGCATTTCTGATGACGCTCGTATTTTGATGGATAACTTTTGGCCAGGTGCGCTTTCTATTAATTTGAAACCACAACTTGGACTCTCTTGGGATCTAGGCGATGCCAACTCTTTAGATCAGATAAGTGTGCGAGTTCCATCAGCACAATTCATACTTGAGGTTTTAAAGAAGACTGGCCCATTGGCAATTGCTAGCACGGCAGTGGTTGGCGCTTTGCCAATTCGAGATGGCGCAGATTTAGATTTCTCAGATGTCGAAGTTGCTGCAGTCTTTACCGCCGGTGTTCTTCCAGAAGGCGCGCCCAGCACTGTCATCGATTTCACAGGATCACATGGGCTACTAGTGCGCGAAGGCGCCATCCCACGAAGTGAAATCACAGCGCTCGTATCTGACATTTTCGGCGAGTAAGGCTTAGGCTTGCGCGCATGAGTGCAGAGACTTTTTACGGCCCGGATTTCAACTTACTTAGCCAGCAAGACCCAGATATCGCGGCGGTATTACTTTCCGAACTCAAGCGCCAACAGACCAACCTACAGTTGATTGCATCTGAAAACTTCACATCACGCGCAGTGTTGGCAACACTTGGTTCAACACTTTCAAATAAATATGCTGAAGGTTATCCAGGCAAGCGATATTACGGCGGATGCGAAGAAGTAGATAAAGCCGAAATCATCGCCATAGATCGCGCGAAAGATTTGTTTGGCGCCGAACATGCAAATGTGCAACCACACTCTGGGGCAAGTGCGAATATTGCGGTCTACCTAGCATTTACCAAGCCAGGTGACACTGTTCTTGCGATGTCACTTCCACATGGTGGGCACCTAACGCATGGTTCAAAAGTTAATTTTTCAGGTAAATGGTTTAACGTCGAGTCATACGGAGTTCGCCAAGATAACGAGTTAATTGATTATGATGAACTGCGCGATACAGCGATCCGCACCAAGCCGAAGATGATCTGCTCTGGCGCAACCGCTTACCCATCTCTTGTTGATTTCGAAAAGATTCGCGCAATTTGCGATGAAGTTGGTGCCATCATGTGGGTGGACGCGGCGCACTTCATCGGATTAGTTGCCGGCAAAGCGATTCCATCCCCTGTTCCATACGCCGATGTTGTTTCATTTACTACTCATAAAGTTTTGCGTGGCCCACGTGGCGGAATGATCTTGGCGAAAGCAGAACATGCCGCGGCAATTGATAAGGCGGTCTTTCCCGGAATACAGGGTGGACCAGTTATGTCAGCCGTTGCTGGCAAGGCAGTTGCACTTGCTGAATGCGCAACACCTGCTTATCAAAAGTATGCCAAAGATGTGATTATTAATGCTAAAGCACTTGCTGCAGCGCTAGAAAGTGAAGGAATGCGCGCGGTATCTGGCGGCACCCAAACTCACTTAGCGCTGATGGATATTCGCAGTACCGGCGTGACTGGCAAAGTTGCTGATGAGCGTTGCGGCCAAGCTGGAATCGTTATGAATAAAAATTCAATTCCTTATGATCCAGAGAAGCCAGGAATCACCAGTGGTATCCGCGTCGGAACGCCGGCAACAACCACACAAGGGATGGGCGTTGCAGAAATGCAAACGATTGCCTCCTTTATCGCACGTGCCATCAAGACAGATGATGAGAAGACCCTTGCTGGGATCAAATCTGAAGTTCACGCACTCACTGCGCGTTTCCCTATTTATACCGCGTAAGGAAGTAATGCTGGTATGCGTGAATATTTAGTAACTCTGCTGCTAGCGGCAGCTCTTTGTTACGTTATTACGCCATATGTTCGCAAGTGGGCGCTGCACTTTGGCGTGGTTACAGAAATTAGAAAACGCGATATCCACGTCATTCCAACTCCGCGATGGGGTGGGCTAGCGATGTGGCTGGCGATGACTGCCACGTTCTTAATCGCGCAAAATCTTTCGCTGGTAGGAAAATCATTTGGAAATGATGCGCAAGGAATTTTCTTAGCCGGCACATTCTTGGTTCTACTTGGAATGGCAGATGATAAATATGAATTAGATGCCATAACCAAACTTGCGGGACAGGCGCTAGCTGCCGGAATACTTCTTCTCTACGGAATCCAAATTTTATGGCTACCGATAAATGGCGTGACCATGTTGCCTCCAAGTGTTGGTCAACTGCTCACAGTTTTAGTTGTTTTGGTAACAATCAATGCAGTTAACTTTGTTGATGGTTTAGATGGCTTGGCTGCTGGAATAGTCGCAATATCTGGCTCAGCATTCTTCGCCTTCGCCTACTTGTTGGCAGTTGTTTATGGCTTTAACCGCGCAGGTGCACCATCGCTGATTACTGCAATAACGATCGGCGTATGTCTTGGTTTCTTGCCGCATAATTCACATCCGGCACGCATATTTATGGGTGATTCTGGCTCGATGTTCTTAGGTCTAATGCTGGCAGCATCTGCTATTACTTTGACTGGACAAGTAGATCCAAATGCAATTAGCGAAGAAAAATTGGGTCCGGCCCTTTTGCCACTGTTGTTACCTTTTGCAGTTCTTGCAATTCCACTAGCTGATTTAACTATGGCGATTTTTCGCCGTATCCGCGCAGGCAAATCCCCGTTTTCATCAGATAAAGAACATTTGCATCACCGAATAATGCGCGCTGGCAATACCCAGACCCGCACCGCAGCGATTATGTATCTCTGGACTGCCACGATTGCTTTCCCGGTAAGTGTTTCTGCCTTCGCACCACTTTGGGTATCAGCAATATTTGCAGGTGCGATGCTGGCATTTACTATTTATTTCAGTCGTGGTAAATCTAAATCTTTACGTATCACAGAAAGTGCCAACCATGTCTGAAAATAAATCGAATGAATCTCAACTTCTGCGTGGCGCGGTACGTCCAACTTTAATTGTTGGCGCTGTTGCAATCGCGCTATTTTCTACCTTCCGTGGTTTGAGTGGTTTTTACGGTGCACTTCTTGCGCAATTTATAGTCGCAATTTATTTTGTGGTTCACATCTTGGTCTCACGGCTAACTCGCAACCTTGATCCAATCAGCACAATGGCGATGGCGCTCTTTTCATACTTCGCCAAACTTTTTTTCCTTGGCCTTTTCTTATGGGCGCTGGCAAAGTACACCGACCGTGATGTCATCGACCGCCTGAGCTTTGGCGTCGCCGCTTGTGCCTTAACTCTGGCCTGGCTGGGCGGGGAAGTGGCTAGTTACCTCAAACTCAAAACTCATCTACCATTGCCACTTCAAGCCAACCGGGGGTCTTAAGTTGAGTAATAGCAGATATAACAAGCGCGATGAAAACGCTATGTGGACAATCTTTGGTTACCTTCTCTCAGGCTTGATCTTCTGGGGCGGGGTTGGATATGCCGCAGATCGTTGGCTGGGTACTAGTTACTTAACTCTGATTGGCCTACTCGTTGGCATGGGCGGGGCGCTCTATCTAGTGTGGCTACGGTTCGGCCGCGAATAGCGGGGACGACGCATAAGAACGGTTTCGGCCGCGAATAGCGGGGCCGACGCGGTGGCAAATCACATCTTTTGGATTTCACAGGTTGAGGCTTTTGCCCATAAGGTTGCCCCGTTACAAGCAATCCCCATAACTCGGCTAGTTAAATTGGAGTTCGTGTGCTCGCGTTAGTTCGTTCAGGCGCTGAAGGCGAAGGCTTTGTCCCGCCAAGTACCAAAGACTTCGAATTGCCACCCATTTTTGGCGAGAACCCCTACACAACAAAACCGATTTTTCTGGTTTTTCTCTCAGTCATTCTGATTTCAGTTTTCTTCATCGCCGCATCTCGCAAGGCAGCGATCGTTCCTTCTAAGCTGCAATTTGCCGGTGAAAGCGTTTACGCATTCGTCCGCAACGATCTAGCCAAAGATGTTATCGGCCACGAATTCCTTCGCTTTGTGCCGTACCTCTTCACACTCTTTACCTTTATTCTTG
Organism: Candidatus Planktophila sp.; assembly: GCA_009691135.1. Classification (GTDB taxonomy): domain Bacteria; phylum Actinomycetota; class Actinomycetes; order Nanopelagicales; family Nanopelagicaceae; genus Planktophila. Next base: position 27,913 of record SHVF01000004.1, on the reverse strand, counting down.
TCAATAATTTATTTGGAATTATTCCATTAATTCAATTCCCAACAATGTCGCATGTCGGTTTCGCCTATGTCTTGGCGATGTTTACATTCTTTGTTTTCCACTACGTGGGCGTTCGCAAACATGGTTTATACAAGTACATCAAAGAGATCATGTTCATGCCAGGCGTTCCAAAGGCTGCTTACATTTTGATTACACCTCTTGAAATTCTCACATTCTTCCTAGTACGTCCCTTGACGCTTTCGTTGCGTCTTTTTGCAAATATGTTTGCGGGCCACTTGTTGTTGCTCGTATTTATCTTGGGCGGGGAACACCTTGCTCAAGGCGCAATCGGTTTGAAGTTGGTTAGCCCATTTGCCTTCGGTATCGGCATTGTGTTGACCTTCTTCGAGTTCATGGTCCAATGTCTTCAGGCGTATATCTTTACTCTGTTGACTGCTTTGTATATCGCCGGCGCCCTTGCCGACGAGCACTAACACCTAACGAAAGGCAGTAAAAAATGGAAGGCACACTCAACCTGGTCGGTTTTGGCCTCGCAGCAATTGGTCCTGGTATTGCAACCGGACTTATCTTCGCCGCATACATCAACGGCGTTGCACGTCAGCCTGAAGCACGTAGCGTTCTACAGCCAATCGCGTTCCTTGGATTCGCCCTCGCTGAAGCTCTCGCACTCTTCGGTCTCGTTCTAGCATTCGTTCTCTAATTAGCACAGAATTAAATCTGATCTAGTTATGAATAAACTTAATTTTGCCGCCGAGGCAGAGAAGCTAAATCCATTGATTCCGCATACCGCAGAAATCATTGTGGGCGCAGTTGCGTTCTCACTTCTCTTCTTCGTATTGCGCAGCAAAGTGGTGCCAATGTTTGAAAAGGCATTCACTGCACGCACTGAGGCAATTCAAGGTGGAATAGAGCGCGCTGAAAAAGCACAGCTCGAGGCGCAACGCGCGCTTACTCAGTACAACGATCAGCTTTCAAAAGCGCGCGAAGAAGCACAAACACTTCGCGAAGAAGCTCGCGTACAGGGTGTATCCATTGTTGAAGAACTTCGTGCCAAGGCACAAGAAGAAGCAGCGCGCATCACCGCCGCTGCACACGCATCCATCGAAGCCGAACGTCAACAAGCAGTTACCTCACTTCGTAATGAAGTCGGCGCACTTGCTGTTGAACTCGCTTCCAAGATTGTCGGCGAAGCACTTGATGACCAGGCTCGTCAATCACGGATCGTTGATCGTTTCCTAGATGATCTAGAGAAGAGTAAGTAAAGAAAATGAGAATTCATCTCGGAGGCAGCAGCCGTCAGTCACTTGTGGCCTCACGTGTTGCACTCGATGCTGCAATCAAGGGCGCAAGCGCAGCATCTGCTTCAGAGTTATCTTCACATCTTTTCTTTGCAGCCGACGTTTTTGCCAGCAACACATCACTACGCCGCGCAATTACAGATCCATCTCGCGACAAGGGTGCAAAAGCCGCACTCGTCAAGGATCTATTCGGCAAATCAACTGGCACACTTGCAATTTCACTTTTAAGTGATGTTTCAGCACTTCGTTGGTCTGCAACCAAGGATGTAATCCACGTAATCGAGCAGTTAGCCATTGAAGCCGAAGCATCGGCTGCAAATATCGCAGGCGAACTAGATCGCGTTGAAGATGAGTTCTTCGAAACTTCACGATTGGTTGCCGATAACTTCGAACTGCGTAAGGCGCTAGTAAGTGTTGGTTCAACTGATGCAAAGTCAGCGTTGATCGCTGAAGTTCTAGGCAGGAAGGCTTCAACTTCAACAATCAAATTAGCTAGCGCACTTGTTGCCCATCTTCGTGGTCGCAGCATTGAAGCAGCTTTTGCAGATTACATATTTGGTTTAGCAAATCGTCGCAACCGCTTAATCGCCGTTGTTCGCACGGCTACTGCTCTAACTGATGCCCAGACTTCGCGTCTTGCAACAGTTCTTGAGAAGAAGGTTGGCCAACCAATTCGTATTAACGTCCAAATCGATTCTTCGATCTTGGGTGGAGTTTCAATTAAGTTCGCAGATGAGTTAGTCGATGGAAGCGTTGTAAACCGCCTTGCAAATGCTGGGCGTGCACTTGTTGGTCAGTCCGCTTAACAATTAAATTTAAAGAAGAAACGAAAAAGGGAGAACGACATGGCAGAGCTCAAGATCCAACCGAATGAAATTCGGGATGCCTTAGCGAATTTCGTTAAGTCATACGATCCAGGCGCCGCAGCTCGCGACGAAGTTGGAACAGTAAGCCAAGCAGGCGATGGCATCGCTCGCGTTGAGGGCTTGCCTTCAACAATGGCTAATGAACTATTGCAGTTCGAGAACGGAACGCTAGGTCTTGCACTTAACCTTGATGTGCGCGAGATCGGTGTTGTTATTCTCGGAAGCTACGCCGGAATTGAAGAAGGAACATCAGTACGCGGTACTGGCGAAATTCTTTCAGTACCAGTTGGAGATGGCTTCTTGGGTCGCGTTGTTGATCCACTTGGTCGCCCAATCGATGGCAAGGGTGAAATCAAAGCTGATGCTCGCCGTGCACTCGAACTACAGGCTCCCTCTGTAGTTCAGCGCCAGCCAGTTAAAGAGCCACTTGCAACAGGAATTAAAGCAATCGATGCGATGACTGCAATCGGTCGCGGACAACGTCAATTAATTATTGGTGACCGTCAGACTGGTAAGACAGCAGTTGCCGTTGACACAATCATTAACCAGCGCGAAAACTGGCTAACTGGTGATAAGAAGAAGCAAGTTAAATGTATTTATGTCGCTATCGGTCAAAAGGGTTCAACGATCGCATCCGTTAAGGGCGCACTCGAAGAGGCTGGCGCCATGGAGTACACAACAATCGTTGCATCTCCCGCATCAGATCCTGCAGGCTTTAAGTACCTTGCTCCTTATACCGGTTCTGCAATTGGTCAGCACTGGATGTACAAAGGTGAGCACGTACTAATTGTCTTCGATGATCTTTCAAAGCAAGCTGAGGCTTATCGCTCAGTCTCACTTTTACTTCGTCGCCCACCAGGCCGCGAAGCCTACCCAGGAGATGTTTTCTACTTACACTCACGTTTGCTAGAACGTTGCGCAAAACTTTCCGATGAACTTGGTGGCGGTTCAATGACTGGTCTGCCAATTATTGAAACAAAGGGAAATGACGTTTCTGCTTTCATTCCTACCAACGTAATTTCTATTACTGATGGTCAGTGCTTCCTTGAAACAGATCTTTTCAACGCCGGTGTTCGCCCAGCAATTAACGTAGGTGTTTCTGTTTCTCGCGTTGGTGGTTCTGCTCAAACTAAGGCGATGAAGAAGATTGCAGGTCGTCTGCGTCTTGACCTTGCACAATTCCGCGAACTCGAAGCGTTCGCTGCTTTCGGTTCAGATCTTGATGCTGCTTCAAAGGCGCAACTAGAACGCGGTGCGCGCATGGTTGAACTTCTCAAGCAAGGTCAGTACTCACCTTATTCACTCGAGCGTCAGATTGTTTCAATCTGGGCCGGTACATCAGGTGCCCTTGATTCTGTTGCAGTTGCAGATATCCGTCGCTTCGAAGGCGAACTTCTCGACTTTATTGGGAGAGAGCGTAAAGATATCTTCACAGTAATTTCAGAGACAAAGTTGCTCGAAGATGACACAGTTGCCAAAATGCAAACAGCAGTTGCTGATTTTAAGAAGCAATTTAAGTCATCGGCTGCAGGAATCGTAAATGATGCTCCAGCGGATGCCCTTGATTCTGAAAGTGCTGAAGCGATCACAAAGTTTGTGCCACCGGCGGTGAAGAAGTAAATCATGGGCGCTCAACTACGCATATATCGCCGACGGATGAGATCCGTTAAGGCGACTAAAAAAATTACGAAGGCGATGGAGTTAATCTCCGCCTCTCGTATTGTCAAAGCACAACAACGTGTTGCTGCTTCGACTCCATATGCAAATGAGTTGACCCGTGCCGTATCCGCAGTTGCTAGTTTCTCTTCAACAAACCACCCATTGACAACGCCGTCAGAGAATCCAAAGCGCGCAGCGATTTTGATCATCTCTGCCGACCGCGGTATGGCTGGTGCGTATTCAAATAACGCGATCAAAGAGGGCGAACAACTTGCTGCGATGATCCGTGAACGTGGTCTTGAAGTTTCTAATTACTTGGTTGGTCGCAAGGCGGTGAACTATTACAAGTTCCGCAACCGTGATATTGCAGGATCTTGGACAGGTTTTTCAGATAACCCAACCTATGAAAACGCTAAGGAAGTTGCCGAGGCTCTGATTTCAGCATTTATTGCTGATGCTCAAACAGATAATGCAGGCGTAGATGAAATCCACATCATCTTTACTGAGTTCAAATCAATGTTGACCCAGAACGCAATGGCCAAGCGCATGTTGCCACTGGAAGTTATTGAAAGCAGCGCACCTGCTCCATCTGGCTTGCTTCCAATGTATGAGTTCGAACCAAATGCAGCAGAAGTACTTAACGCACTTCTGCCTCGCTATATAGAAGCCCGAATCTTCAACGCGATGTTGCAATCAGCTGCCTCTGAGCATGCTGCACGTCGTCGCGCTATGAAGTCAGCAACTGACAACGCTGATGATTTAATCAAGTCACTTACACGACTTGCGAACGCGGCTCGTCAGGCCGAAATTACCCAGGAAATCAGTGAAATTGTGGGCGGCGCAGACGCGTTAGCCTCAGCTAGTGCAGGGAGTGAATGATGTCATCAACAGGTAAAGGCCGCGTAGCCCGAGTTATTGGACCGGTCGTGGATATTGAATTCCCAGCGGATTCAATGCCATCGATCTTTAACGCGCTCCACGTAGAGACCACCATGAGTGGCACTACTCGTACCTTGACCCTAGAAGTTGCGCAACACATTGGTGACAACCTTGTGCGCGCAATTTCCATGCAGCCAACGGATGGCATGATCCGTGGCGCAGAGGTAACAGATACAGGTGCTGCTATTTCAGTTCCTGTTGGCGATGTTACAAAGGGCCACGTATTTAACACACTTGGCGAATCACTGGATGTTCCAACATCATCACTTGATATTAAAGAACGTTGGCCAATCCACCGCGATGCACCAGCATTCGATCAACTTGAGTCAAAGACAGAAATGTTTGAGACCGGTATCAAAGTGATCGATCTGCTAACACCGTATGTAAAGGGTGGAAAGATCGGTCTCTTCGGTGGCGCCGGTGTTGGTAAGACTGTTCTTATCCAAGAAATGATTTATCGCGTAGCGGAAAACTTCGGTGGTGTATCTGTATTCGCTGGCGTTGGAGAACGTACTCGTGAAGGTAATGACTTGTTCCTTGAAATGACTGAAACCGGCGTTATCAATAAAACAGCCTTGGTCTTCGGTCAGATGGATGAGCCACCTGGCACGCGTCTTCGTGTTGCACTCTCTGCCTTGACTATGGCGGAATATTTCCGCGATGTTCAAAAGCAGGATGTATTGCTCTTCATCGACAATATCTTCCGCTTTACACAAGCAGGTTCTGAAGTATCAACACTGCTCGGCCGTATGCCATCTGCTGTGGGATACCAGCCAACTTTGGCCGATGAAATGGGCCAATTACAAGAGCGCATTACTTCAACGCGTGGTCACTCAATTACATCTATGCAGGCAATTTACGTTCCCGCAGATGACATTACCGACCCAGCCCCCCACACAACTTTCGCGCACTTAGATGCAACAACAGTGTTGTCTCGTCCGATTTCAGAGCTAGGTATTTACCCAGCTGTGGATCCACTTGACTCAACATCACGCATCTTGGATCCACGCTATATCGGTGAGCACCACTTCCGTGTTGCAAACCGAATCAAGCAGATATTGCAGCGCTATAAGGATCTACAGGACATCATCGCTATCTTGGGTATCGATGAGCTATCTGAAGATGACCGCGTACTCGTTGGTCGCGCTCGTCGTATCCAGCGCTTCTTGTCACAGAACACTTTCGTTGCAAAGGTCTTCACCGGTCTCGAAGGTTCATTCGTTCCGCTGTCAGAGACAATCACAGCATTCGAAGCACTCGCTGACGGAAAGTACGATCACCTTCCAGAACAAGCATTCTTCATGTGCGGTGGCCTCGACGATGTCGAGCGCAGAGCTGCTGAGCTAGCGAAGAACTAACAATATGGCACTTAACGTCGAGCTAGTTTCGCCAACACAACAGGTGTGGTCTGGGCAGGCAACTTTTGTTTCTGCGCGCACAATCGAGGGTGACCTTGGTGTGCTTCCTGGTCACGCGCCACTGTTTGGCGTTCTAGTCGACGGTGCCGTCAGCATTAAATCTGTAGATGGCACAACTAAAGAATTTAATGTGCAAGGCGGATTCTTATCTGTCTCTAATGATCGTGTATCAATTCTTACTGAAAGCGCTAACTAGTTTTTATTACAAAATAAAATTTTTACTTCCAAAAACATGAAAAGTGACTATACAGTTTCTTTTACTGAAATTTTTATTTAGTAATTTGCCTACTCTCTAGAGATATTTGCACCGAGTGCACGAAGATCTTCAGCAAAGTTTGGGTAGCCGCGATCTAGATGAAATGCGCCATCGACGGTGGTTTCACCTTCGGAAACTAAGGCGGCTAATACAAGACCGGCACCGGCACGAATATCGGTTGCCTCAACAGGTGCGCCAGATAGCTGCGTAATTCCATCGATGGAAGCGTGGTGGCCATCAACGGTTACTTGGGCGCCAAGGCGCACAAGTTCGTTTACAAACATGAAACGTGATTCAAAAACATTTTCGGTGACCATCGAATGGCCATCTGCAACTGCGTTCATGGCAATAATAAACGGCAGTAAATCGGTGGCAAATCCTGGATAGGGAAGCGTTGCAACATCGGTAGCGCGTGGGCGTTGATTCATCTGAACACGAATTCCATCTTGAATTGAGGTAATGATTGCGCCAGCATGTGCCAATTTTTCCAACATAACTTCCATGTGGTCAGCGCGTGCGCCATGAATTGTGATGTCACCTTGCGTCATAGCGGCAGCGAATGCCCAAGTGCCGGCGATGATGCGATCTGTAACTGTGGTGTGATCGGTTGGCTTAAGTGCTGGAACACCAGTGATCTTGATTATAGGTGTGCCCAAGCCTTCGATCTTGGCACCCATCGAAATTAAGAATTCGCCGAGATCAACGAGATCAGGTTCGCGTGCTGCGTTATCGATAGTTGTTATACCCTTTGCCAAAACAGCTGCGGTCATTAAGTTTTCAGTTGCGCCGACGCTTGGAAAATCTAGATCAATTGCTGTACCTGTTAAACCATTTGGCGCTTGGGCAATTACATATCCATGCTCTACGTGCGCTTTCGCACCGAGTGATTCCAAGCCTTTAATGTGAAAATCTAAACCGCGTGAACCAATTGCATCTCCGCCAGGCAAGGCAACTTCAGCGTGACCGATGCGTGCAACCAAAGGTCCAAGTACGTTAATTGATGCACGCATCTTGCGCACCAAGTCGTAGTCAGCACGGTGTTTTGGAGCCGCAGGTACATCGATTGTCACAACCGAACCTACGTGCACCACCGTGCAACCCAAACGAGTGAGCAGATCGGACATGATTTCGACATCTGCGATATCGGGCACGTTGCGAATTATGGTCTTGCCAACGGCCAATAAGGAGGCGGCCATTAATTTCAGTACCGAATTCTTGGCGCCCGCAACAGTTACCTCGCCCTTAAGGCTGGCGCCGCCGACGATGCGGAAGCGATCGCTGGTTGCGTTGCCCGAAGATGCCATAAGCCAAGTCTACTTATAAGGTATACCCATGGTTAATTTAACGCGTATTTACACAAAGACTGGCGATGATGGATCAACTTCTCTCGGAGATATGAGCCGTACCTCAAAGAATGATTCACGTCTTGAGGCATATGCCACCGTTGATGAAGCAAACTCAACGATTGGTGTTGTAATCGCAACGGATGAGTTAACCGATGAAATTCGCGCTGTGCTAGTTCGCATTCAAAATGACCTTTTTGATGTCGGAGCAGATCTTTGTACACCAGTAGTTGATTCACCAGCTTTCGAACCACTTCGTATCCTTGAATCGCAAGTAACTTTTTTGGAAGAACAGATCGATAAATACAACGCTGACTTAGAACCTCTACGTTCTTTCGTTTTGCCATCCGGCACGCCAGCCGCCGCCCACCTGCATGTGGCGCGCACAGTTGTTCGCCGTGCAGAACGTCGCACCTGGGCTGCAATTCATGGTTTTGGAACTGGTGTCAATCCTTTAACTGCCAAGTATCTAAACCGTTGCTCTGATCTACTCTTTGTTTTGGCGCGAGTTGCTAATAAGAAAATTGGAGATCAGTTGTGGGTTCCTGGGGCTAATCGCTAACTTTTTAGTACTGCGCGCGCAATCTTTTCATCGCGTTCAAATACATAAAGTCTTGGTCCATCTTTTGTCTGAGCCAGCGTTGCTTTTATTTGAGATGTTGCTAACTTCAAGCGCAGAAGTTCACCTTCAATATGGTTATTAGGGGATGCGATAACTACAAGGGCGCCGTATTCATCTTCCTTGCCAACGCTAGGAGTGCGTTCTATAACTGATTTGCCGCGCTTAAAAGCCCAGATCAAGATAAGGGAGAGTAGTCCTACAGCAAAAAATCCGCCAAAACTCGATAGGAAAAGTCCGTTATTTATTCCACCTAGCATTATTAACCTTCACTCTTCTGATATTCGGTGTTCGGGATTGGACCTGATGGTTCACTTTGATTGCAGTCAGCGTTGATATTTGTGACGATTTGTCCTGAACCAATTGGTTCGGGTGTGACCATAAGAATCGTAACTAACGCTTTGGCGGCGCTGCGGGTAACTGATACCGAAACAGTGCCGAAGGTCTTTAGCGTGCGATCCTCAGCCGATGTTGCACCGACTACATCGCCAGCGACTTTCCACCAGCGACAACCAGTCTCTGATGCGACGATAACGGCGCCGCAAGTGAATTTAGTGCAATCCTTAATTTGTGAAGCAAGCGCAGTTTTGGCGGACAAGATGCCGATCAACTCTTTGGTATTTGGAACCTTCAGATACATCTTTGTTTCACCGAGCGGATCTGTTTTAAATCCCGCAGGTGGCCACTTTGGCGAAGGCGAAGGAGATAACGTTGCAAGCTTCTTCTTCTTCTTCTTCTTCTTCACCGGCGCCTTCTTCGTTGGGCTCGCCTTTGGTGTTGGCGTGACTTTCTTTGCAGTACTTGCCTTGGGAGTTGGTGTGGGGCTCTTTGTCGCAGCTATTGCTGGCGTAACAGTGATCACTAAACCAAGAGCCAGAGCAAGGGCTAGCTTCTTAGATTTAATCATCGCTGATCATCCCACTTGAAAGTTCTCTTTGAAATAAATAACCCGGCAATTAACCAGGCTAAGATAATTATAAATGTGCGACCAGTTTCCCAATTTCCAGCAACTTCACGGGCCGCAAATGAATCCGGTAAGAATACTGAGCGCATTCCTTGAGTCATCCATTTGAGTGGAAAGATCGCAGCAACTTGCTGCATCCAGCCCGGCAAGTCAGTAAATACAAAGAAAACACCGCTAAAGAATTGCAAAACAATTACGACGGGTGAGACAACAGCAGATGCGCCGCGACCGCTCTTTGGAATAACCGAAAATGCAATTCCAAGCGCGGTGGATGCTGCGCTGCCAAGCAGAATTAACCAGGTGAAGGTAAACCACTTAGCGGGATCAGTTGGCAGGTTGACGCCAAAGAAAAGTACGCCAGCAATTAATAGTAATAAGACTTGAATCAACATTGTCACAAAGACAACAATTACTTTGCCAATGAAATAGCTAGATGCTGGCATTGGAGTACCGCGCAAGCGCTTTAGAGTTCCGAAATCGCGTTCCACCGGAATCATAATTGCTAATTGTTGGAAACCTGTATTTACCAGACCTGATGCGATCATTCCGGCTACAAAATATTGGCTAAAAGTTACACCATCTGTTAACTCATTTGTAAAAACCGAACCGAAGATACCAAGTAACATAATTGGAAAAGCCAAAGTAAATACAACTGATTCACGTTGTCGCATAAACTGTTTGAGTTCAAGGCCGCCGCGCGCAATACCGATAGTCAGGGCGCTCGGAACTTTATTTTGACTCATCTTCGCCCCCGATCATCTCTAAGTAAATATCTTCAAGTGAAGCGCGCTTTACTGTGAGTTCGGGAATTTCACCTGGAAAATCGGCGGAGAGTTTTCCGATCAACGCGGTCGGGTTATCGGTTTTTTCTGATTTTGGACCTACGGCGCTTAACCACGAGACAGTGGCGAGTGAAGTGGCACGCCCTCCAAGAAGTGCTGGAGTAGAAATTTCAATTATTCGACCTTGGCTAATCACGCCCACGCGATCAGCTAGCGCTTCGGCTTCATCAAGGTAATGCGTTGTGAGCAAGATTGTTGTACCCGTTTTTTGTAAATCTTCGATCAACGCCCAGAATGCGCGCCGCGCCTTGGGATCAAATCCAGTTGTTGGTTCATCTAAGAAGAGAAGTTCGGGAGAGCCAATAATTCCAAGTGCAACATCTAAACGGCGACGCTGTCCGCCCGATAAGGTGCGAATTAGCTCTTTAGATTTTTCAGCCAACCCCACCGCAGCCACAACTTCGTCAACATCCCTTGGGTTGGCATAATATTTAGCAAAATGTGCAATCGTTTCTTGTACTGATAAATCACCGGCATCAGAAGTTGATTGCAAAACTATGCCGATGCGATTTCGCCATTTGCGACCTGCTTCACCTTTAATCGCAGGATCTGTGCCCAGCACCGAAACATCCCCGCCATCGCGCATGCGAAAACCCTCAAGAATTTCCACAGTGGTTGTTTTCCCCGCGCCATTTGGGCCAAGCAAGGCGAAAATCTCGCCAGTCTCGATAGTTATATCTATGCCCGCAACGGCCCTTGTTGATCCGTAACTTTTCTCCAGGCCTCGGACGCTAATCACGCTGCTCATATGGCAACCATGCCACATTAATCCTAAAAGTGCGAGAAAATGAATTCATGAGCCCGCGACGCAACTATCCAAAAGGCCGTCGTCCAAAGGAGGAAGAGCGCGATATTGCGACTTCAAATCAAACGATTGAAGAACATGCAGATGGTGATTTTATTGTTCGAAAGATCACAGGATCTAGTTCGAATAAACCATATCGCTGCCCAGGTTGCGATCAAATAATTCCAATGGCAACTCCTCATACTGTTGCTTGGATGGAGGGCGACGAAGCTGGTCGCCGTCATTGGCATAACGCGTGCTGGGCAAAACGAAATAATCGCAAACCAAATACCGAGCGCACACGTAATGCGCCACGTTTTTAAAAATAGTATTTTTCAGCGACTAGACTCTTCGTTATGTTGCAGCCAGTAAGACCCAGCACTGTTTTACCGGCATATCGCACTCCTTTCACCGTAAAGACTACAGATGGGCAAACTTTGATTGGTGAAGTCGCAGCTCCACTGGAAAATTACACAGGCGCAATTCTTTGTTTACATCCGCTGCCCACTGCAGGGGGAATGATGGATAGCCATGTGTATAAGAAGGCGGCAAATCGTCTGCCAGATATGGCCGGTATTGAAGTAGTTCGTTTCAACACTCGTGGCACCGCAAGTGAAGCAGGTAAAAGTTCTGGAGAATTTGATAACGGTGTATCTGAAAAATTCGATGTTGAAGCGATTATGTCTTACTGCTTAGACACATTGAAGTTAGAAAATCTTTGGGTAGTAGGTTGGTCTTTTGGTACTGATTTAGCGCTGCGTCATGCTAAAGATCCACGAATCAAGGGTCTCATTCTGCTGTCGCCACCACTTCGTACTTCGGATGTTTCAGATCTGCAATATTGGGCTGCTGATGGACGCCCAGTAATTGCACTTGTTCCCGAACATGATGATTACTTGCAACCGCCACAAGCGATTGAAAGATTTAAACTTTTAATTCAAGTAAAAATAATTCCAGTTGAAGGTGCCAAGCATCTCTGGGTCGGAGAGCCCGCAGTCTATCGCGTGCTGAGTGAAATTACTAAAATTCTCGCACCGAAACGTTTACCGTTGCCAATTGAAATTTAACTAGTTTTGTAATTTTCATGAAGCTAGATCAAGGTGAAGGTATGAAACTAGTAAAAATCGCAGATTATGGGATTACCGAAGAATTTGGTTATCTACCGAATTACGATCCAGCTAGAAGTCTTTCTGCAGGGAATGAAGAATGGGATCAATTTGGTAAGGAGATACCGAAGTTGCTAACAATCTAAATTAAGAGTTATCTGCACGCGGAAAAACTACTTCGTCGAGTATCAAAATAATTGATGCTGCGATTGGCACTGCAAGTAAGCCGCCAATAAGGCCAAGTAGTGATGATCCAATTAGCGCAGAGATAATTGTTACGGCGCCAGGAAGTGCAAGTGTGCGCTTCATTATTCGTGGTGTGACCACGTAGTTTTCAACTTGCACATAAAGAACGTATGCCAGAAATGCAACTAAGCCAATTGAAACCGATTGAGTTAAGGCGATGATTGTCACGACGGAGCAACCTATGAAATGGCCGATAAGTGGAATCAACCCACACACGAGAACAATCATGGAAATCGCAATTGGCGATGGAAGGGATAGAACGAGAGAAAGGGCAAATACAAATGTAGCCGCCATAAAGGCAATCGCAATTTGGCTTCCAACGAATGAACCAACTCGAGAAATAACTGCATTGATAAGAAGAGTTAATCTTTCTCTGCGGCTAGCAGGTGCGAAGCGAACTCCCAGCTTAACCATTTGAGGAAGTGAAGTGATGAAGTAGAGAGTCAGAATTAAAATTGTTAGAGCAGAGAAAGCCCCTGAGAGCACAGATTTTCCAACACCGATGACGCCGCCAAAGGCGGAGATAATCAGCGTTCCATCAGCGGTGACTTCCTGTAATTTAGCCTGCAAAGTATCAATCAAGCCAAATTGGTCATTTAAGTCGGCAATTGTCGCGTTATTTTCTAAATCTGCGAGCAAGGTTGGCGCAGTATTAATCAAATTTGTGCTTTGAGATAGAACTGGTGGAACAACGACAGCGATAAAGAATCCTGTGAAAAGGATTACTGAAACGAAAATAATAGCGACAGAATTTGCTCTAGAAAGGCCACGACGTTGAATTGCTACAACCGCTGGATTCAAGCCTGTAGCTAAGAACAGGGCGACGATTATCAAGACAAATATTTGGCTAGTACTGGCAAGTGCGCGCATCAAGACGATTGCAACTAAAGCTCCTAGCGTTGCAACAAATCCAAAATAGAACGGATGTGATCTATCTATCGGATTTCCTTGAGTACCGAAATCTGTTGGTGCTGCCTTTACCTTAGGTTTACCTTTGATGCGATCTTTTATAGCCATGTGACCTATTCTAAAGCGATATCCTTGCCTTATGGCGCTGCGCATTACGGGATTAGGCGAAGAAATCGCCGCAGTTACTGGGCTGCCTTGGCAAATAAATTTGGAAGAGTGGCCGGAAGATCCAGCCCTTGCGGATAAGCGCGGTATTTCTAGACACATTGTGCGCCTTGTCCGGTCAACCGATGATCCTGATTCGGAAGTCTATGCAGTTAAGGAAACAGTCTCAGAGTTTGCCAATCGCGAATACAAGGCGCTGCGTGAGCTTGCACATTTAGGTGCGCCAAGTGTTCAGGCAATCGCTGTAATCGAAGGGCGAACAGATAAAAGTAATGAAGAATTGCCATGCGCTCTTGTGACTCGTTTTCTACCTTACTCCCTGCCATATCGAGTTCTGCTTAGCGGCAAAGAAGTAACAGCAAATGACATAACCATGATGGCAAATGCACTCGCGCTTTTATTGGTGCAGTTGCATTTATTGGGGTTTTGGTGGGGCGACTGCTCACTTTCAAATACTTTATTCCGCAGAGATGCCGAAGCATTTGCCGCGTATCTAGTAGATGCTGAAACGGGCGAGTTTCAAAAAACACTAAGTGATGGTCAGCGCGAACATGATTTAGAGATTGCCCACTTTAATGTGGCAGCAGAGCTAGAAGATTTGGCCCTGTCCGGAGTTCTCTATCCAGGTATGGATCCAATTCGCGCCAGTGAAGCGGTAATAAAGCGCTATCACCGAATTTGGAAAGCGCTAAAGGAGCGACAAGTACTTGATCCAAAAGATCGTCATGCTGTCGAACGTGCGATGCGCCAGCTCCATGATTTAGGTTTTGCCGTTGATGAAGTTTCAGTATCACTCGATGGCGAATCGCAAAAGCTTTTCTTCCAGCCTAAACTTGTGGCACCTGGCTATCACCGCAATCGCTTGCGTGAATTAACTGGGTTAGAAACCGAAGCGCTACAGGCCAAACGATTGCTGGCATCCCTTGACCGCTTCCGCGGCCGAGAAGAAAGTCCCAAGCCACCAATTGCTGATTCTGCGCGTCGCTGGCTTAATGAAACTTATCGTCCAATTGTTGAGATGATTCCGCAGAATTTGCAAGGAAGAATTGAAGAAGCACAGTTTTTCCATGAAGTACTTGAACATCGCTGGTATGTAAGTGAGCGCGAAGGCCACGATGTTGGACTAACATTTGCAGCACAGTCATATATCGATGATGTGGTGCCATTTAGAAGTGATTCCGGATCAGATATGGGAGCCAGAAAATGACCATACCTCCTAATTTTGGACGTGCAGTCGATTTAAGTTCTCTTGGGAAACCAAAGCCTGAGACAACCGGACCAATGCCCGGTGTTGAAATTACCCCGGAAAATCTAACTAACCATTTCTTGGCGCTTTCCAAAGCAAAGCCAGTTGTCTTAATTTGTTGGTCTCCACGTTCTGTTGAATCACAAGAGGTTGCAGCAATCCTTGGAAAGTTAGCGTTGGCCGATCAAGATACTTGGACGCTCGGTCACGTAGATGTTGATGCGCAGCCCCAGGTTGCGCAAGCGTTACAAGTACGCGCGGTGCCATTTGCGGTAGCAATTATTAATGAGCAAATGGTTCCACTCTTTGAGAAGGCATACCCTGAAGAACAGATCAGAATGGTGATAGATAAAGTCTTAGCGCTCGCCGCAGAACAAGGCGTGGGCGATGCTCCAGTTGAAAAGATTGAACCCGAGGAAGAAGAAGCACTCACGGCGTTAGACGCGGGAGATTTTGCGGCAGCGGAGGCCGCATATAAAAAGCTATTGGCACGCAAGCCAGGGGACTCCTTTGCAACCTTGGGACTTGCTCAGACACAACTTTTAGCTCGCACCGAATCCCTTGATGGTGCCAAGATCATGCAAGATGCGATTGAGGCACCTGATGATCTGCAGATCCAAATGCAATGTGCTGACATCGAAATTGTTAGCGGCTATTTAGAACAAGCATTCGCGCGTTTATTGCGAATGATTCAACTCCTTGATGGCGCAGACCAAAAAGTCGCAAAAGATCGCCTACTGGAACTCTTTGCTCTGGTAGATCCAGCAGATCCACGTGTTATTAAGGCGCGAGCAGCTCTGGCAAATGCGCTCTTTTGATGGGTGCCGTTTATGCTAAATCAGAATTTAAACATTTGCAGATACTTTTCGTTGTATTTGCCATATTTATTATGGCTTGGGTACTAAAGACAGATTAATTACGTTTTAGCCAGAGCCTTCAGTATTACCTGGATCTGCCGCGTTGATGTCATTGATCTGATACTTATCAATAGCATCCTGCACAACACTTTGCTTAACTTCGCCTGCTTTAGCAAGAGATGCCAGTGTTGCAATCACGATTGATTCGGCATCAACTTTAAAGTGACGACGCAGCGCACCGCGCGTATCTGAAAGACCGAAGCCATCTGTTCCAAGTGAAAGAAATTCTTGTTCTACCCATGGCGCAACTTGATCTTGTACTGCGCGCATGTAATCACTTACTGCGATGACCGGACCTTCGGCGTTACGTAATTTGCTAGTTATATATGCTGTGCGTTGGTCTGCGGGATTGAGCAAGTTGTGGCGATCAACAGAAAGACCATCACGGCGAAGTTCATTCCATGATGTCACTGACCAGACTGATGCGTTAACGCCCCAATCTGATTCGAGTAATTTGGCTGCCTTAAGTGCCCAGTTCAGACCAACACCAGATGCCAAGATCTGCGCATTTTTCTTACGTTGCTTGCCTGCGCCCTGGTAGAGATAAATTCCCTTTAACAATCCTTCGACATCGAGGTTATCCGGTTCAGCAGGTTGCACATATGGCTCGTTATAAACAGTGAGATAGTAGTAAATATTCTCGCTATTTTCACCATACATACGACGCAGACCATCTTTAACAATGTGGCCGAGTTCGTAGGCAAATGCTGGGTCATAAGCAATCACTGCTGGGTTAGTTGAAACAAGAAGTGGTGAATGACCATCTTCATGCTGCAAACCTTCACCGTTCAAAGTTGTGCGGCCAGCTGTTGCTCCTACTACGAAGCCGCGAACCAATTGATCTGCAGCGGCCCAGAAAGCATCACCTGTGCGCTGAAAACCGAACATTGAATAGAAGATGTAAATCGGAATCATTGGTTCATCATGTGTTGAATAAGAGGAACCAACTGCAGTAAATGAAGCAACTGAACCCGCTTCGTTAATACCTTCATGCAAGATCACACCAGATGTTGATTCTTTATAGGAAAGCATTAGTTCACGATCCACCGATTTGTACTGTTGGCCATGTGGTGAATAAATCTTCAACGTTGGAAATAGTGAATCCAAACCGAATGTGCGCGCTTCATCAGGGATGATCGGCACAAGGCGTGCGCCTAGCCCCGGATCTTTAATTAGATCCTTCAGCATGCGAACAAATGCCATTGTTGTGGCAACTTCTTGTTGTCCAGAGCCCCGACGAACTGATTCGTAGGCCTCATCTGCTGGTTGTGCCAAAGGACGAGAAGCGCTGCGACGGCGAGGAATCGAGCCACCAAGTGCGGCGCGACGTTCTTGCATGTACTTAGCTTCAGCAGAATCTTCCTCTGGCTTGTAATAAGGAGGTGTGTATTTATCTAACTTGTCATCTGCAATTGGAATGCCCAAGCGATCGCGGAATTCGACGAGATCTTCAACTGTCATTTTTTTCATTTGATGCGTTGAGTTGCGCGCTTCAAAGTGCGAGCCAAGCGTCCAACCCTTAACGGTCTTAGCCAAAATTACAGTTGGGCGACCATTTCCTTGTGTCGCTGCAGAGTAGGCAGCAAATAACTTACGGTAATCATGCCCGCCGCGCTTTAAGTTCCAGATCTGATCATCTGACCAACTTGAGACCATTGCCGCAGTGCGTGGATCGCGACCGAAGAAGTTTTCACGGATATAGGCGCCACTTTCGCCCTTAAATGTTTGGTAATCACCATCAAGAGTTGTGTTCATAATGTTTACAAGTGCGCCTTCGCGATCTTGTGCCAATAGTGGATCCCATTCGCGACCCCAAACAACCTTAATAACATTCCAACCAGCACCGCCGAAGGTTGATTCGAGTTCCTGAATAATCTTGCCATTACCGCGCACCGGACCATCAAGGCGTTGCAAGTTACAGTTAACAACGAAAGTTAAGTTATCTAAATTCTCACGTGATGCCAAGCCTATTGCGCCTAACGTATCTACTTCATCAACTTCACCATCGCCAAGAAATGCCCAAACATTTTGCTGGCTGGTGTCTTTGATTCCACGGTTATGCAAATAACGATTGAAGCGCGCTTGGTAAATTGCATTAATGGGACCGATACCCATTGAAACTGTTGGGAACTGCCAAAACTCTGGCATTAATCGTGGGTGCGGATAAGAAGAAAGTCCGCCACCTTGATGTGAAAGTTCTTGGCGGAAACCATCTAGTTGATTTTCGCTGAGACGGCCTTCCATAAATGCACGTGCATACATTCCGGGAGATGCGTGACCTTGGAAGAAAATTTGATCTCCGCCGCCTGGGTGATCTTGTCCACGGAAGAAGTGGTTAAAGCCAACTTCGTACAATGCAGCAGATGATGCGTAGGTAGAAATATGTCCGCCAACTCCGATGCCAGGGCGTTGTGCGCGGTGTACCAACATGGCAGCGTTCCAACGAATGTACGCACGGATGCGACGTTCAATCGCCTCATCGCCGGGGAAAGCAGGTTCGTTTTCTGGAGTAATTGTGTTGATGTAATCGGTATTACGAAGAGCTGCGACTCCAATATTTTTTTCATGTGCGCGCTGTAGCAACTTCAAAATTAAGTAGCGTGCGCGGACTGGTCCTGCGCTATTTAGGGCGGCATCAAAGGATGCCTGCCATTCGGCTGTCTCGGTTGGGTCGATATCGACTAGTTGGTCGATGATCTGATCAGGGACGCCGAAGTTCTCGCTCATGCCTCTATTCTCGCGCCTACGCCTTAGTAGAGCAAAATCTGGCGAGATTTCGTCTCACAAATGCCGCTAGAAATAGATCGAAAATGCTCTTGTCAAAGTGCCGCCAATTCGGTGGACTTATCCCGTGGCAAAGGGCATGGGATTTGCACAAGGGGAGCTTGTCCTCGAGGTGGGATACGACACAGATTGCGATGACGCATTGCGCAATGAGATATCTGCAACTATCAAAACCAATTTTCTAGAGGGTAGCGCAACTGAAGTTGTTGATGCTGTTTTGCTTTGGTGGCGCGATGGTGATGGCGATTTAGTTGATGAATTAATGGATGGACTTACTTATTTAAGTCAAGCTGGTCCGATTTGGGTACTAACTCCGAAGATGGGTCGTGCGGGCCATGTAGAACCAAGTGATATTCAAGATGCCGCTCCGATTGCTGGACTTAGCCAAACTTCAACATTGGCCGTTGCAAATGACTGGACCGCAACTCGTCTAGTCGCACGAAAGGCCGGTAAGCGATAGATTTGGCGCATGAGCCAAACAATTACAGGTCTATCAGTCGGATCAGTTGCCCCAGATTTTGAATTAAAAGATCAACACGGCGCCAAAGTTTCATTATCGTCATTTATAGGCGTAAAGAACGTCGTTGTTTTATTCATTCCTTTTGCATTTACTGGAACATGCACTGGTGAACTTTGTGCAATTCGCGATGATTTAGCAGCATTTCAAAATGATGGTGTGCAAGTAATTGCAATATCTTGCGACTCACCATTTACACAAAAAGTTTTTGCTGAACGAGAAGGTTTCAAATTCCCAGTACTTGCTGATTTCTGGCCACATGGCGCAGCAGCAAAGACTTATCAAATTTTCAACGAAGATCTAGGTTGTGCGCTGCGCGGTACCTTTATCATCGATAAAACAGGTGTAATTCGCTGGGCCGTTGTAAATGGGCTCGGAGATGCGCGTAATAACGGTGATTACAAGGCTGCGATCGCTGCTCTTTAGTTAAGGTAGTATTTCCCACGCAGCAATCGGGTGCTTAGCTCAGTGGTAGAGCGTCTCGTTTACACCGAGAATGTCGGGGGTTCGAAACCCTCAGCGCCCACAAGAAAATTCCATACGTTTTACCCACTCTTTGGAGGCACTTATGAAAGCCACCCTGAGTGATCAACGCTCCATTTTAGATATTCAAGGCTTTGATTTCACAACCACTTCACTAAATGCCAAGGCCGCAGCGCTTCCAGAAATCGCAACAATTGCCTCGCTAACTATCAAATCAAGTAATGCACGAGACCTGCGTATTGCAGCCGAGACAGAGCTCAGTGATGTTAAGCGAGAACTAAACCGTGCTGAAAACGATGTTGAACAAGTGGTCTCTCGCATTACTAGAGATGAAACCCGATTGGGTTCAGGCACGGGCGCTGCCAAGGAATTGGAACAACTACAGCACGAACTTGTTTCGCTGGCCACCCGACGCTCTGAGCTTGAAGAAGTAGAACTTGAAATTATGATGCGCGTTGATGGCATCAAGGATCGCATCACCGCTTTGCAAAGTGAAGAATCCGCGCTCGCCCTTGAAATTGCTAACTTAGAAATCTCTAAAGAGAACACGCTGACCGTAATTGGTGCGGATCTGGCAGCAGCTGCCGAAGATCGAGCTAAAACAGCTGCCAGCGTTAACCCCGAACTAATGGCGCTATACGAGAAGATTCGCGCAAGCAATAACGGAACAGGTGCTGCGGCCCTAGTCGGCAATCAATGTAAAGGCTGTCACTTAACTATCAACACAGTCGAATTGCAACGCATTGCCGCCTTGGCTGAAGATGAATTAGTTCGCTGTGAAGAATGCCGATGCATTCTGGTGCGCGGGTAATAAATGGCGCGCAATTTCAAGTTAACTGCCGATGGTGGATCTCGCGGAAATCCTGGACCTGCTGGATATGGCGCCGTAGTAAGCGAAAATGGAAAAATTGTTGCTGAACTATTTGATGTAATCGGAATTGCCACCAATAACGTCGCCGAATACAGCGGATTACTTGCCGGGCTAAGCCACATTAATAAACTCGATCCCGAAGCAACAATCGAAGTAGCAATGGATTCCAAGTTAGTTGTCGAACAAATGTCTGGGCGCTGGCAGATCAAGCATGCTGATATGCGTGATCTTGCAAAGCAATGTCGCTCAGCACATAACCCACTGCTCATTACATACTCTTGGATTCCACGCGATGAGAATTCGCATGCCGATCGTCTTGCCAACAAAGCACTCGATGGTGAATCGGCGCACAAGCCCGAACCGCAGATTCAGCAGAACTACTTATCTGAGCGCCTGCGCAGTGATGAAGTGCCGACCATGATTTACCTGGTTCGCCACGGTGAAACAGTTCTGACCCCGATGCGTAGGTTTTCTGGCACTGGCCCACTAAATCCAGAGTTAACTGAAAAAGGCTTATCTCAAGCAGCAGCCGTTGCTAAAGAAATAGCCAAGTTAAAGCCAGAAGTTATCGTTGCATCGCCCTTGGCGCGCACAACCCAGACGGCTCAAGCTATTTCTGCTGCAACCGGAATCGAAATAACTTTTGACGAGATTTGGTATGAACTCTCATTCGGTGATTGGGATGGCCTTTTATTTGAAGAAGTAAAAGAGAAGTTCCCAGATGATTATCAAGCATGGCTTAATTCCTCTGCATACGCTCCCGGCGGGGGAGAGTCATACGATCAAGCTGGATTTAGAGTAGAAGAAGCGTTAGAAAAAATCGCTGCCGAATATCCCGGTCAACGAGTTGTAGTTGTTACTCATAACGGAGTCATTAAATTAGCTGCGCAAATAGTTACGGGAGCACCAACCGAGGCGGTCTTTCACATAGATGTAGCCCCTTGCTCAATCACTTCAATTTCAATTTGGCCATCAGATGGACTTCGCGCCTTACGTAGCCTTAACGAGATGGGACATTTTCGCACATGATTTCTACAACTGTTTGGCTTGTAACGATTTCGGTACTTAGTGCAGTGATCATCTTTGACTTAATTCTGGCAGTTGTCCATAGAAATAAAGAGACATCACACAGAGAAGCACTTAGCTGGACCCTTTTCTATGTTGCCGCTGCACTGATTTTCGGATTCCTGCTTCCAAATTGGGCACCAGATGAATATCGAAAAGAATTTTTGGCTGGATGGATAACCGAGTATTCGCTATCCGTTGATAACCTTTTTGTATTCATAATTTTATTGGCTAGCCTCAAGATTAAGAAAGAATCCCAGCAGCTGGTTCTACTTCTAGGAATTCTCATTGCAATTGTTCTGCGAATTATTCTCATCTTTGCTGGAGTAGCACTCGTTACTCGATTTACTTGGGTTTTCTTCTTTTTTGGTGCATTCCTTATTTTCACGGCTTACAAACTCATCAACGAGAAAAGTGAAGTTGAAAACGATGAGGCTAAGTTGGTTACTTTTTTACGCAATCGTGGAATGAGCAATTTTGGAATCGCTTTAATTGCTCTTGGTATTACCGATCTGATCTTTGCACTCGATTCAATTCCGGCAATTCTTGGTCTAACAACAAGTACCTACGTAGTCATTACTGCGAATATTTTTGCTTTGATGGGCTTGCGACAGCTTTACTTCTTATTGCAGGGCCTAATGGATCGCTTGATTCACTTATCTCGAGGCTTGGCATTCATTCTGGCTTTCATTGGTGTGAAGATGGTTTTGGAGGCACTACATGGAATTGGAGTTCACGTTCCAGAAATTTCACTTGAACTCAGCCTAGGAGTGATTATTTCAACCTTAGTTATTACCGCTATTACAAGCCTTATTGCTACACGTAATTCAGGCGGAAGCGAAAAGCACGTTTCATAAACCCATCTACTCGCCGTATCCTTGATGCGAAGAGTCGCCCGGATCACCGCGTTGTACTTGTACACCGAGGAAAGTCCGGACTTCGCAGAGCAAGGTGGTGGGTAACACCCACCGGGAGAAATCCGCGGGATTAGTGCCACAGAAAATAGACCGCACATGCAAAGGAACTCAATTAATCGCGCCACTATCCATTTGCTCCAGTGCCGATATTGTTCACCCCATGACTATTACTTCGCGTATTTTGCATGCAGCAACGGGTCCAACTATGAGCGCTAAAGGTTGGGGGCAAGAGGCTGCAATTCGAATGCTCCATAACAATTTAGATCCAGCCGTTGCGGAGCATCCAGAAAACCTTGTTGTTTATGGCGGTACCGGCAAAGCCGCGCGTAACTGGCCATCTTTTGATGCAATAGTAAAAAGTCTAACCAACCTAAAGGATGATGAAACACTTCTCGTTCAATCAGGTAAGCCTGTTGGTGTCTTTGCAACTCACGAATGGGCACCTCGAGTACTTATTGCAAATTCAAACTTAGTTGGTGACTGGGCTAACTGGCCAGAGTTTCGCAGGTTAGAACAACTTGGTTTAACGATGTATGGACAGATGACTGCAGGTTCTTGGATCTACATCGGCACACAGGGAATTTTGCAAGGAACATATGAAACCTTTGCTGCAGTTGCACAAAAGCGCTTTAACGGAACATTGCAAGGAACGCTAACTTTGACTGGTGGCTGCGGTGGTATGGGTGGAGCGCAACCTCTTGCTGTGACCATGAATGGTGGAGTCTGTTTAGTTATTGACATAGACAAGTCAAGATTAGAAAAGCGCATTCAAACTGGATACCTGGACGAGATTGCAGATAACGTTGATGATGCAGTTGAACGCGTACTGAAGGCAAAGAATGCGCGTGTTCCACTCTCTGTTGGCTTAGAAGGAAATGCTGCAGAACTCTTTCCTCTGCTTCTTTCAATGGATGTGCCAATCGACATCGTTACTGATCAAACATCAGCCCATGATCCTTTCTCTTATGTTCCAGTTGGAATCGATGTTCATGAAGCCGCACGGATAGCAAGAGATAATCCATCTGATTTCACCAAGCGCTCTCAAGCATCTATGGCTAAACATGTTGAAGCCATGGTGGGCTTTATGGATAAGGGCGCCGAGGTTTTTGACTACGGTAATTCAATCCGTGATGAGGCTCGCCAAGGTGGCTATTCTCGCGCTTTTGCTTTCCCTGGTTTTGTCCCTGCCTATATTCGCCCACTTTTCTGCGAAGGAAAGGGCCCATTTCGCTGGGTAGCACTCTCTGGAGATCCCAAAGATATCTATCGCACAGATAAAGCAGTTCTTGATTTATTCCCAGCGAATGAAGGTCTGCATCGTTGGATAACCATGGCCCAAGAGAAAGTTGCATTCCAAGGTCTGCCTGCTCGCATCTGTTGGTTGGGCTATGGAGAGCGCGACAAAGCTGGTCTTGCGTTTAATGATTTAGTTGCACGTGGTGAAGTATCGGCTCCCATTGTTATCGGACGCGATCATCTAGATTGCGGCTCTGTTGCATCGCCTTATCGTGAAACTGAAGCAATGCTCGATGGCTCTGATGCTATTGCTGACTGGCCATTACTCAATGCAATGGTCAATATCTCTTCTGGTGCTTCTTGGGTATCCATTCATCATGGCGGTGGCGTTGGTATGGGACGTTCTATGCATGCAGGGCAAGTTTCCGTTGCTGATGGCACCAAACTCGCAGCACAAAAATTAGAGCGCGTATTAACAAATGATCCTGGTATGGGAGTTATTCGACATGCTGATGCTGGCTATGACTTAGCTGTTGATACAGCAAAGCATCGGCACATACATATTCCTATGTTGGATACTGAGTGACAAGCACACTTGTTCGCAATATTGGTCAGTTAGTCACCAATGATCCACAACATGATGGAACAAAACTGGGAGTAATTGAAAACGCTGCACTGCTCATCGAAGATGGCGTAATTGCTTGGGCAGGGCCAGATTCAGATGCGCCAACACATCACATCAGGCGTCGTCTAGATGCCAAGGGCCGGGCAGTTATTCCAGGATTCGTAGACAGCCATACTCATATGATCTTTGCTGGAAATCGCAGTCAAGAGTTTCGAGCCCGCATGTTGGGTGAGAGCTATAGCGCTGGCGGCATTGCACACACCGTGGAGAAAACTCGAGAAGCAAGTAATGATGTTCTGCGCGCCAACGCCCAATCACTTTTAAATGAGAGTTATTCCACCGGCACAACAACGATTGAAATGAAGTCTGGGTATGGCCTAAGCGTTGAAGACGAGCGCAGATCACTTGAAATTGCACGTTCCTTCACTGAAGAAACCACATTTCTAGGTGCCCACGTTGTTCCGGTTGAGTATGCAAAAAACCCTAAAGATTATGTTGATTTAGTCACTGGACCAATGCTGGATGCGGTTCTTCCCTTTTCAAAGTGGATAGATGTTTTCTGTGACAAAGGCGCATTTTCAGTCGATGATGCCCGAACAATCTTAAATGCGGGTATAGCTAAAGGTTTGTTGCCACGTATTCATGCAAACCAACTACAAGAAGGTCAAGGGGTTCGTTTAGGTGTTGAACTTGATGCTGCATCTGTGGATCACGTTTCACATGTCAGTGAGAGAGATATTCAAGCGCTCTCAACATCTAATACTGTGGCAACTCTTTTGCCAGGGGCTGAGTTCTCTACTCGCTCTGCCTATCCTGATGTTCGCCCGCTACTTGAGGCCAGCATCACTGTGGCATTGGCTTCTGATTGCAACCCAGGGTCTTCATATACAACAAGCATGCCTTTCATCATCGCAGTTGCTGTTCGCGAAATGCACTTCTCAACCGAACAAGCACTCTGGTCGGCAACAATGGGTGGGGCAAAAGCGCTACGTCGCGATGACATCGGACATCTTTTTGAAGGTGCTCGAGCTAACTTCTCTATTCTTAATGCAGATTCATACATTCACTTGGCATATCGCCCAGGTGTTCAATTAATAGAACAGGTGTGGCGAGATGGCCTCCAAATTAAATAAGACCGTAACTCTCTCAACATCCGGCACGACATTCACCGATGTGATTGATGTGGCACGCCACGATGCACGTATTGAACTCTCAACAGCTGCTATTGACGCCATGAATGCGTCAAGAAAATACATTGAAGGCTATGCCGCAGGGGGAGATCCTGTTTATGGTGTTTCAACAGGGTTTGGCGCACTGGCTAATCGTCATATTGATGTTGCAGATCGCTCTCAATTACAGAAATCTCTTATTCGCTCACATGCTGCAGGTGTTGGACCTGCTATTGAGCGTGAAGTAGTGCGGGCGCTGATGTTTTTGCGCCTTCGCACAATGGCATCTGGTCGCACTGGTGTGCGAGTGGCACTTGCACAGTCCTATGTAGATTTCTTAAACAATGGAATTACTCCAGTAGTTCCAGAGTTTGGCTCACTAGGGTGCAGTGGAGATTTAGCACCACTTTCACATTGCGCACTTGCTTTGATGGGTGAGGGTCGGGTGCACGATGCAAATGGCGTTGAGATGGAAACAATGCAAGCGCTCAATGCTGCCGGCATTAAGCCAATTGAGCTTGAAGCAAAAGAAGGTCTAGCGCTTATCAATGGAACTGATGGAATGCTAGGAATGTTGATCATGGCATGTGCAGATCTTGAGCAACTGTGCATGGTTGCAGATATAACAACGGCAATGAGCATTGAAGGATTGCTTGGAACAGATCGTGTGTTTGCACCAGATCTACATGCTCCACTTCGTCCTCAAATCGGACAAGCAATAAGTGCGGCAAATATCTATGCGCTACTAAAAGGTTCGGGAATTGTTGCATCACACCGTGAAAATGATTCACGAGTACAGGATGCTTATTCTCTTCGGTGCGCTCCGCAAGTTGCCGGTGCAGTTCGCGACACAGTTTCTTATGCATCAACTATTGCAGAACGCGAACTAGCATCCGCGATAGATAACCCGGTAGTTCTGCCTGATGGTCGAGTTGAATCCAATGGAAATTTCCATGGAGCCCCTGTTGCCTATGTATTGGATTTCTTGGCTATTGCCGCAGCAGATTTGGGCTCAATAGCAGAGCGCCGAACAGACCGCGCACTTGATCAACATCGTTCTGCAGGCCTTCCACCATTTTTAGCGCATGATCCTGGTGTTGATTCTGGATTGATGATCGCGCAGTACACACAGGCCGGCTTAGTAAGCGAAAACAAACGCCTAGCCACACCCGCAAGTGTTGACTCGATCCCATCTTCTGCGATGCAAGAAGATCATGTATCTATGGGCTGGTCAGCAGCGCGCAAACTTCGCAAAGTTGTCGAAAATCTCGCTCGTATTTTGGCCATCGAGCTAGTCACAGCTGCGCGTGCAATTGAGTTTCGCGCTGGATTAGATCCATCACCAGCAACTGCACGAGTAGTTAAAGAGTTACGCACAGTTGTGGGGGGAGTAGGACCAGATCGTTTCCTATCACCTGAATTAGAAGCAGCAGCAAGGCTGGTTAATTCTGGAGCAGTCGTTGCTGCCGCAAAAGAAGTTGTTAAGCAGCTTATCTAGAAGCTAGTCCGGCAGCGGCTTCAAGAACTAGAAGTGCGGCTAAGCGAACTGTGCGCTGATCATCTGTATCAATAGCAGCATCAATTTCGGTTATGTCTAATGCTCGAACTCGCTTGTCTGAAGCAATAAGTCGGACCCCATGACGTAATTCATCTGCTGAGATTCCACCGGGTAGTGATGCAGGACAGGCTGGAGCTACAGATCTATCGCAAACATCTACATCTACATCAACGTAAATGTCGCGACCGTGCATACCAGCAATATCAAGCGCCTTACGAATTGTTTCAGGCATGGTTGTAGATCGCATTTCAGCTCGTGTAATCACGGTAACCCCGTGCTCTTTTGCTCGATCTGCGTACTCTGAACTATTCGCAAAATCTGCAATACCTATTTGAACTATATTCTTTCCAGGCAGACCAGCCTGAATTAGTCTCCAAAGCGGAGAACCATTTGATTCACCGTCACGAAGATCATGGTGCGCGTCAAAGGTAATTACTCCGATGTTTTGAACATCGATCCATAAGCCTTTAGCAAGTGAGTAAGTAATTGAGTTATCGCCACCAAGAGCAACAATTAATTTATGTCTGTTGAGTAAGTCAGAAGCGAAATTCGCAACACGGCTTTCTCCATCTACAAAGTCGGGAGAATCGATATCCCCCAAATCAGTCATAGAAATACTTCGCAAATCAGAACTTGTTGATTCAGCAAATGTTGAGTACCTGGCGAGCGCTTCTCTTACCGCAGATGGTGTTAAGTGCGCAGAAGTAGATGAAAGGGAGGTTTCATGTGCTGGGATGCCTAATAAAGCGAAATCTGCACTGATCAAGCTGCTATCAAAGAGAGTATTTGCGCGAGGCCATTTCTCGTCTTTGGACAATCCCCGAACTGACATGCGGTAATCCTACGGCTCAAAGGCATAAAGCTGACTAACTGCATTAAGGCATCAAGGCGTATCATCTGTAGTTGAAGAGTCGCCCGGATCACCGCGTTGTCGCAAGACACCGAGGAAAGTCCGGACTTCGCAGAGCAAGGTGGTGGGTAACACCCACCCGGAGAAATCCGCGGGATTAGTGCCACAGAAAATAGACCGCACATGCAAATGTGTAAGGGTGAAACGGTGGTGTAAGAGACCACCAGTATTTGTAGTGATGCAGATAGCTTGGTAAACCCC
>SHVF01000027.1 GCA_009691135.1 Candidatus Planktophila sp. | reverse complement strand
GCCTTCTTAGCTGCTGCCTTCTTGCGACGCTTTGGAGCTGCCTTCTTAGCTGCTGCCTTCTTGCGACGCTTTGGAGCTGCCTTCTTAGCTGCTGCCTTCTTGCGACGCTTTGGAGCTGCCTTCTTAGCTGCTGCCTTCTTGCGACGCTTTGGAGCTGCCTTTGCTGCTGCTTTCTTACGGCGCTTCTTTGGAGCTGCTGCTGGAGCTGCTGCCTTCTTACGGCGCTTCTTTGGTGCTGCTTTCTTAGCTGCGGCCACGTACTTCTCCTATCGGAATGGTTCGGATCCGTCACCCAAACCTGTTCGTAGATAAGTGTGACGGAAATGTAAAAATATTGCTAGTACATAGTGATAAAAAATGCAGTGCGTGTCGCAATTTATTTTTTTAATTTTTTGTGCATTTAAGAAAAAATCTTGCTTTCAGTTACCGATTTTCTGGAAATTTTTCGTCGCCGGCGCGAACTTTTCGCATTTGGACCGCAAATTCGTTGGTTTCGGCATCATATTTTCGGAATTTGGGGAGAAAAATCGCCAAAATTGCCACCGAAATTATGCATAAGACCCCGCCAGAAGTTACCGAGAAGTTCAAACTAGTAACTGCTGCCATCGAAGCTGCACGCATTTGTCCGGCCAGCGGTCCAACCGAGTAAGAAAGCAGTTCGATTCCGGCAAGACGTCCGCGAAGTTCATCAGGGATGGTTTGGTTCCAAATCGTTCCGCGAAAAAGGGCGCTAACCATGTCGGCGGCCCCGGCAAGTGCTAGAAATAGCAAGACTAATATCAAAGAGTTGGAAAGTCCGGCCAATGCAATGGCCGCACCCCATCCGAGAGCGGCCCAAATAATTGCGCGACCATGGAAGCGATACCTTTTTGTCCAACCACTGGTCAGAGTTACGACAACTGACCCAACAGTACCGGCGGCATATAAAAATCCGAGCGCCCAAGGGCTGCCAAGTTCATCTGCCCAAAATGGAATCAAGGCAGTTGGCATCGCAAAGAACATAGCAGCTAAATCAATTAGATAAGTTCCTAATAAATCTTGTCTACTAAATGCATAGTGAACACCAGCGATTAAGCCTGCCAGAGATGGCTTTTCGGCCTCTGGGTTGGCTGGCACATTTCGAACTCTTGCTAGAAAGGCAAGTGAAATTATGAACGTTGCAATATCTGCTATGTAACCAACTGAGATTGAAAAAGATGAAATCAAAATTCCGCCAATAGCTGGACCAAGGATCACACCGACCTGCCAACGCAAACTCATCAACGCACTGGCTGCCGGCAAATCGTCATGACTAACCAATCGCGGCAAGATGGCATCGGCGCTAGGACGTTGTAGGCCATTGACGGCGGCAAAGAGACCGATGACCACATAGATCAGAATCAAATTCGGGTCAGGCAGAAATGAATTGACCAGCAAAATTGCCACCAATAAAAGTGAGATGAATTCGGTAACCCAGACCATCTTTTTGCGGTCGACATAATCGGCCAGCACCCCGCCATAGAGACCAAAGAGAATTAGCGGAACGATTTCGACGACCCCAGATAGCCCAACTGCGATGTACGAATTGGTCATTTCTTTGATCTGAAATGGCACGGCGACGTAGGTGATCATCGAACCCATGTATGTGATTAGCCCGGCGGCCCATAAATTGCGAAAGTCGGGGTATTTCTTCAACGGAGTCAGATCAATTGCGAATTTAGAACGCTTTGACTCCGTCACTGGGTTAGTTAAAGGTATTTTCGGCCGTCGGGAAAGTTCCCCCGCGCACATCATCTGCATATTCTTGGGCAGCGCCCGATATTTCCTTTCGCAGATTGCGATAAGCCTTGGCCAACTTTGGTGGCTTTGCAGTTAGTCCAACTAAATCGGTCCAGACCATGATTTGGGCATCGCAGTTAACGCCGGCACCAATTCCGATAGTTGGAATTGCAAGGGCTGCGGTAATTCGCGCCGCCAATTCAGCCGGTACTAATTCCAGAACAATGGCAAAGGCGCCTGCCTTTTCCAGGGCGAGTGCTGCATCGAAAATGGCATCGCCATCTTCGCGTCCCTGCACGCGATAGCCGCCAAGTTGATGAAGTGATTGCGGGGTAAGGCCTAGATGGCCCATGACCGGGATTCCGGCGGCAGTTAGTTTTTCAACTGTTGGAATATGCGCGCCTTCTAATTTAACGGCCATCGCGCCTGCTTCTTTAAAGAAGCGAGCTGATGTTTCTAAGGCTTGTTCAGGGGAAGATTCATAAGAACCAAAAGGCAGGTCGGCCACAACCATGGCGCGCTTTGAGGCGCGAACAACGGCGCGAGTTAACGGAATTAATTCATCGATAGTTACGGCAATTGTGTTTTCACCGCCCAGGAAATTATTGCCTGCGCTATCGCCAACTAACAGAACTGGGATTCCGGCCGCATCGAATATCTCGGCGGTCATCTGTTCATATGAAGTAAGTGCCGCCCATTTTTCACCCGCAGTCTTTGCTGCTTTTAGATCGAGAATGGTGACGCGACGATGTGCCGCCCCGCCGTAAAGGGTCGTTGTAGTCCCCGATATTGGTGTCATTGCTTCCTCCAGCCTCGAAGCTTCGCGAGAAGTCTCCGGGTAATGCAATTGAGGGTCTTGCGATAATGGTAATGGATTACTCTTGAAGTATGAAGTTGCGCATAGCGCTGGCCCAGGTAAACCCGACTGTGGGTGACCTTGCGGCAAATGCTGCGCTGGTGCGCGCAAATGTCGCCACTGCCCAAGAAGCGGGCGCACATATCGTCGTCTTTCCCGAAATGGTTTTAACTGGATACCCAGTTGAAGATTTAGCGCTG
Organism: Candidatus Planktophila sp.; assembly: GCA_009691135.1. Lineage (GTDB taxonomy): Bacteria > Actinomycetota > Actinomycetes > Nanopelagicales > Nanopelagicaceae > Planktophila. The sequence continues at coordinate 11,367 of SHVF01000027.1, read as the reverse complement.
CGCCCCTCCTTTCAAATCGCAAGCCAAAGCGCGATTGCTGAACTGGCAACGCAGTTGACTGGCGAGATTGTGGCGATCGTTGGATATCTAGACCAAGTAAATGGTGCGCCACAGAATATGGTCGCGGTGATTTCGGGCGGTGAAATCAAGGCGCGTTATGCCAAATGCCATCTACCGAATTACGGCGTCTTTGATGAGTTCCGTAACTTTGTGCCAGGGGATAAGACTTTGGTGGTGCGCATTCATGGAGTCGATGTCGGTATCGCAATCTGTGAAGATCTTTGGATTGACGGCGGAATTACTTCGCAATTAGCCGCCCGCAAACCAGGTTTGGTAATCGTTCCCAACGGCTCACCGTATGAGCGAAATAAAGATGATGTGCGCCTTGCACTTGTCACCAAGCGCGCTCGCCAAGCAGGTGCCCCACTTGTCTATGTAAATATGACCGGCGGCCAAGATGATCTGGTCTTTGACGGTGACAGCATTGTTATCGATGGTGGCGGTGCAGTAATTGCACGCGCCCCTCAATTTGAAGATGGTGTTGCCGTTGTTGACATTGATGTCACAACTAAAACTAGTTCGCCAGATGTAGTGATCTCTGAAGATGAAGTATCAGTCGTTCGCACTTTGATTCCAGGGATTGCGGTGCGCCTTGATGATCGCGAAGAGATCTGGCAAGCCTTAGTTATTGGGCTGCGCGATTATGTTGAAAAAAATGGTTTCCGAAGCGTCGTTGTTGGTTTATCTGGCGGAATTGATTCGGCGCTAGTTGTTGCAATTGCCATCGATGCTTTAGGCGCCAAGCGAGTAAATGCCGTGGCCATGCCAAGTAAATATTCCTCCGATCATTCAATTTCTGATGCGCAGGCAATGGCTGATGCCACCGGAATTCATTTTCGCACCGTGGCAATAGCGCCGATGGTAGATGCCTTCATGGCAAACCTAACTCTTAAAGGCTTGGCCGAAGAGAATATACAAGCGCGCGTGCGAGGTACCACTTTGATGGGTATTTCAAATCAAGAGGGCCATCTGGTCTTGGCCACCGGCAACAAGTCAGAGTTGGCAGTTGGTTATTCAACTCTTTATGGAGATGCCGTTGGTGGCTTTGCACCAATAAAAGATATTTATAAAACTGATGTTTGGGCACTTGCTCGTTGGCGCAATGAAGTCGCAATGGCGGCAGGGCAAGTGGCGCCAATTCCGGTTAACTCAATTGCAAAAGAACCAAGCGCCGAACTTCGCCCTGATCAAAAAGATAGCGATTCACTTCCTGATTACTTATTACTAGATCGAGTATTAACTGCCTACGTTGATGAAGATCAAGGATCGGCGGCGCTGATTGCGGCCGGCTTTGATGAGGCGCTGGTGCGACGCGTGATTGCGATGGTTGATAGGGCCGAATACAAACGGCGCCAATACCCACCTGGGCCGAAGGTTTCTAAGCGTGCTTTCGGCAAGGATCGCAGACTTCCAATGACTTCGCGCTGGAGTGAGTAGGGCACGTAACACAGCCGTAACTTTGCCTTGGCAAGATCTGGGCTATGTCATCAATAGATCCCCACCTAAATCCACAGATGAGCAAGCAGCAAGAGTTTGTGCTGCGCACAATTGAAGAGCGCAATATTCGCTTTATCCGTTTGTGGTTTACCGATGTCTTGGGTTATTTAAAATCTGTTGCAATTGCACCAGCTGAATTAGTAAATGCCTTTGAAGAAGGTATTGGTTTTGATGGTTCTGCCATTGAAGGATTTGCCCGCGTTACTGAATCAGATATGTTGGCAAAGCCAGATCCTGCAACATTTTCAATCTTGCCGTGGCGCACTGAAGCACCAGGTGCCGCGCGCATGTTCTGCGACATCACCATGCCAGATGGGTCTCCATCACATGCTGATCCGCGCAATGTTCTACGTCGCACGCTAAATAAGGCGGCGCAAATGGGTTACACCTGTTACACACATCCCGAAATTGAATTCTTCTTATTTAAGAGCGCGCCAGTTAAGGGTGAACAACCTGTACCGGTAGATCAAGGTGGATATTTCGATCACACACCTGCAGTTGTGGGACATGATTTCCGTCGCCAAGCGATCACTATGTTGGAGGCAATGGGAATCTCTGTTGAATTTAGCCATCATGAAGGCGCACCTGGCCAACAAGAAATTGATCTGCGCTATGCCGATGCGTTAAGCACGGCAGATAACATCATGACTTTCCGCCATGTCATCAAGGAAGTCGCGCTGGAACAAGGTTTCTACGCCTCTTTTATGCCAAAACCATTTACTGATCATCCGGGCAGTGGCATGCACACCCACGTTTCACTCTTTGAAGGTGAGAAGAACGCTTTCTATGAGGCATCAGCTGAATTTAATTTATCTAAAGTTGCAAGATCATTCATCGCTGGAATTTTGAAGCACTCATCTGAAATCACAGCAGTCACAAATCAATGGGTTAACTCGTATAAGCGTCTGCAAGGCGGGGGAGAAGCGCCAGCCTTAATTACCTGGGGCCATAACAACCGCAGTGCATTGGTGCGAATTCCGATGTATAAACCAAATAAAGAGAACTCAACTCGAATTGAATTTCGTTCACCAGATTCTGCCTGCAATCCCTACCTGGCTTACGCGGTTATGTTGGCCGCTGGCCTCAAGGGCATCGAAGAGAAATATGAATTAGTAGATAACCAAACACCGGATGCGTTGCCAGCAAATCTCAACGAGGCAATCACCGTTATGGAGAAGAGCCAACTGGTTCGAGAAACTTTGGGCGAGCATGTATTCGAATATGTTCTGCGCAATAAGCGGGCCGAATGGCAGGACTATCGCCGCCAGGTTAGCGCCTACGAATTAGATCGGTATTTGCCCGTCCTGTAACGTGATTTCGCAGGTATTCGCTGTTACTTTATTGGCATGGCTAAAGAGATCACAGATCGCGGTTTGCGCCGCATCAACTTATTTGCAGGCGTTCTTCACTTGGGACAGATGGTGGCAGTTCTTGCACTCTCATCAGATTTCACGCTTCCGATCACCGCGCGGTATATGTCTGGCCCTCCAGGAAGCACATATGGCGATCTAATTGTCTTATACGATGCACCACTTGCAATCGGTGTCGCAATCTTCTTAGGACTCTCTTCCCTTGCGCACTTTATTGTGATTAGCCCTAAATTCTTTCCGCGCTATATCGCAGGACTTGCCGCCCACCGAAACTTCTTCCGTTGGGTGGAATATTCGATTAGCTCTTCGGTAATGATTGTTCTGATTGCACAAGTAACTGGAATTTCAGAGATCACCGCCTTGATTTCAATCTTTGGAGTCAACGCTTCCATGATTCTCTTTGGCTGGTTGCAGGAAAAATATGAAGAGCCTGGAAACGGAGGCTGGATCCCATTTATCTTCGGTTGCATTACTGGCATCGTTCCGTGGCTTGCACTGGTGTTCTATGTCTTTGCAATAGGTGGAGTTGGTGAAAATAAAGCGCCAACCTTCGTCTATTTCATCGTCTTTACGATTTTTGCACTCTTTAACTCATTCGCACTCGTTCAATTCTTGCAATATAAGAAGATTGGCAAATGGGCAGATTATTTACGGGGAGAGCGCACCTACATAACGCTTTCTCTAGTTGCAAAATCTCTTCTTGCTTGGCAGATTTTTGCTAACACACTAATACCAACCTAGAGATTTAATTTAACTTTTATTGGAGGATACGTGGCACTTCGTTGGGGTTATCTAGGAGCAGGCGGAATCGCCAAAACCATCGCAGCAGATTTCGGTCATGCTGGGTTAAAGATCCAAGCCGTTGCAACTCGCGATATGGCACGCACCAACGCCTTTGCCGATAAATTCAATATTCCTAATCGGCACGCAGATTATGCCGCACTCGTTGCTGACCCCGAAGTTGATGTTATTTATATTTCCACCATACAGACCCTGCATCGCGATCATGCGCTTTTAGCTATTGAAGCTGGCAAGCATGTTTTACTTGAAAAGCCTTTTACTATGAACGCTGCGGATGCGCATGAAATTTATGCTGCTGCCAAACGAAAGAATGTTTTTGTCATGGAAGCTATGTGGACTCGGTTCTTGCCAACGATGACTGCTGTGTTTGCAGCGATAGATGCGGGAGAAATTGGCACACCTCATTTTGTCTACGCTGATCACAGCCAGTATTTGCCAATCGAGAGAGCACCTCGCCTTTGGAACCGCGAACAAGGCGGCGGCGCTCATTATGATCTAGGAATCTATCCAATTCATATGGCGATTAGAACTTTGGGTTTTCCAGATTCAGTAAGTGGAAAATCAATCATGACTGATACCGGCGTTGATTCAGCAACCGCTGCAGTATTGCAATATAACAATGGAAGTCTTGCCTTAATCAATTCATGCATGACAATGGCCGGCACGCTAAATGCGGCAATCCATGGCACAAAAGGCAGAATTGAAATTGATGGCTGGTTTTTCGAACAAACCACCTTTTCTATCTACGATAGCCAGCATAAGTTGGTGCGCAAGTATGAAGAAAAGATTTCTGGACGCGGCATGCAGTACCAAGGGATTCACGTTGAAGAATGCATCGCTAAGGGGCTAACAGAGAGTCCAATACTGAGCCTTGCAGATACTGTGAAAATCATGGAAGTAATGGAGCAGATTCACGTTTTCTAAGCCTTACTTGCTCCTATTTGCTTAGCCGCGTTACTATCTATCCATGACATCACTTCGCAGCCTCCTCCTTCGCTGCCGTGGCGGGGCCAAGTAAACCGGTCCCCTCGCCGCGGGGTTTGTCGCACCGGTAAAACCCGACAAAACCCAAAAAATTAGGAGCTTTAAAAAATGTCATCAAAAAAGAATTTCCCAGATCAAAAAAAATCGGCGATGCCCGTTCATCGCTATTCATCTTTTATCCCAGTAGATCTTAGAGATCGCACTTGGCCAACTAAGCAGATGACAAAAGCGCCACAGTGGTGCTCAGTTGATCTGCGCGATGGCAATCAAGCGCTGATCGATCCCATGGATACACCTCGCAAGTTAGCTATGTTTAAGTTGCTAGTCGAGATGGGTTATAAAGAGATTGAAGTTGGTTTCCCATCTGCTTCACAAACTGATTTCGATTTCGTACGCAAAATTATTGATGAAGGCATGATCCCTGACGATGTGGTTATTCAGGTATTAACTCAGGCTCGCGATCCACTTATTCGCCGCACATATGAGTCCATACAGGGATCAAAGCAAGCGATTGTTCACTTATATAACTCGACCTCAACGCTACAACGCCGTGTGGTTTTTGGTCTTGATAAAGAAGGCATCAAGAAAATTGCAACTGATGGCGCTCAGTTATGTCTGGATTTGGTCTCAACGGTTCCGGGTACAAAAGTTTCATTTGAATATTCACCTGAGTCCTATACCGGCACCGAACTAGAATTCGCCGTTGAAGTTTGCAACGCGGTAAATGCGATCTGGAAGCCAACTCCGCAGTGGAAAACGATCATGAATTTACCTGCCACAGTTGAAATGGCTACGCCTAATGTTTATGCAGATTCCATTGAATGGATGTGCCGCAACTTAGAAAATCGCGAGAGCGTAATCGTTTCATTACACCCACATAATGACCGTGGCACAGGTGTTGCAGCAGCCGAACTTGGTTACTTAGCGGGCGCCGATCGCATTGAAGGAACGCTATTTGGAAATGGCGAACGCACTGGAAACGTTTGTCTTGTGACACTCGGAATAAATTTACTTTCACATGGCATTGATCCGATGATTGATTTCTCAGACATTGATGGGATCCGTCGCACAGTGGAATATGCCAACCAATTGCGCGTTCCTGAGCGTCATCCTTATGGTGGAGACCTTGTCTTCACGGCATTTTCTGGCTCGCATCAGGATGCAATCAAGAAAGGCTTTGATCACCTTGAAAAAGATGCCAAGGCCGCTGGCGTTGATAAAGATCAATTTACTTGGGCAATTCCTTACCTGCCAATTGATCCAAAAGATATTGGTCGCACTTATGAAGCAGTCATCCGCGTTAACTCACAATCCGGCAAGGGCGGCGTTGCATATTTGATGAAGAATGAACATCACCTTGATTTACCGCGACGTCACCAAATTGATTTCAGCCGTGTTGTGCAGGCTAAGACAGATTCGGAAGGCGGAGAAATTACTCCTGATGCCATGTGGAATATTTATGAAGATGAATATTTGCCAACTGAGTCAGCGCCGTGGGGAAGATTCCGCCTGAAAGGTCTTTCGCAAAGTTCGGTCCTGAATGAAGATGTTCACTTAACGGTGACAATTCTTGATCGCGGAGAAGTTAAAGAACTTACTGGCAAAGGAAATGGACCGATCGCTGCCTTCTGTAATATCTTGCAAGCATATGGCGTCGATGTTCGAGTCCTTGATTATTATGAGCACGCACTATCTGCCGGCGGGGATGCATCTGCTGCTGCCTACCTGGAGTGCTCAATTCATAGCGAAGTTTTCTGGGGGGTAGGAATAGACCCCAACACCACAACTGCTTCACTTAAAGCGGTCGTGTCTGCAATAAATCGCGCTATTCGCTGACTACCTTTACCTTCGTGAGCCTTTATCGTGACGAAGCAATTATCTTGCGCACCCAAAAGCTGGGTGAAGCAGATCGCATCATCACTTTACTAACGCGTGAACATGGCCGTGTGCGAGGGGTTGCTAAAGGTGTTCGGCGTACGATGTCTAAATTTGGTGCGCGACTTGAGCCGGGCAGCCACGTTGATATTCAGTTATATAAGGGCCGCACCTTCGACACTATTACTCAAGTTGAAGCGATTAATAACTATGGCGAATCGCTAACTGATGATTACCAGCGCTGGACGATTGCTTCGGCAATTTTAGAAACTGCAGAACGTTTTACTTCACAAGAGTACGAACCAGCACTGCAAGAATTTCAATTGGTCGTTGGCGGCATGAAAGCCCTCTCTGAAAATCGCTATGACGCGTCGCTAATTTTGGATGCCTTCTTACTTCGCTCACTTGCAATCGGTGGTTATGCACCATCGACATCAACTTGTTCGCGTTGTGAAAAACCTGGCCCTCATCGTTACTTCTCACTAGTTGGTGGCGGCTCTGTCTGTTCGGATTGTCGATCATCTGCATGCGCAACGCCTGCCCCAGAAACGCTGCAGTTATTAGGTGCGCTCTTAAGTGGTGATTGGGATATTGCCCAGGCAAGTGAACTTCGCAACCGCCGCGAGGCTAGTGGTTTGGTAGTTGCCTACTTACAATGGCACCTGGAACGCGGGCTACGCAGTCTGCCAATCGTGGAGAGAGTCTAAGAAAAAGTGGCTAAGAAGATTGAGGTTCCTGAACACATCGCGATTGTGATGGATGGAAATGGACGTTGGGCAAAAGAGCGCGGATTGCCCCGTACTGCAGGCCACGAAGCCGGGGAGAAAGTTTTATTCGATTTAGTTGAAGCAGCCATTGGTTTCGGAGTAAAAGAGATAAGTGCGTATGCATTTTCAACAGAGAATTGGAAGCGCACACCAGAAGAAGTTAAATTCTTGATGGGTTACAGCCGAGATGTTCTGCGCCGGCGCCGCGATCGTTTAAATGAGATGGGTGTAAAGATTCAATGGGTGGGACGCCCGAAAAGGCTATGGAAATCGGTAGTTTCAGAGTTAGAGGAAGCCCAAGAGCTAACTAGGAGGAATAAAACTTTAACTTTAAATATGTGCGTTAACTACGGCGGGCGGGCAGAGCTAGTTGATGCCACAACTGCACTAGCTCGCGACGTAAAACGTGGAAAGTTAAAGCCTGATGCAATTACTGAGAAGACAATTGAGAAGTACCTTTATTCACCGAAAATGCGCGATGTCGATCTTTTCTTACGATCCTCAGGGGAGCAGCGCACCAGCAACTTCTTGCCTTGGCAATCGGTCTATGCTGAATTCGTTTTCATGGATGTGTTCTGGCCAGATATGACGCCAAAGCAGTTATGGAAGGCGATCGAGATTTATTCAGAGCGAGATCGTAGGTTTGGGAAGGCGTAGCGATCACCGAATTGAATAAATCACCCTAGGAAGCAGCCGGATGATCAATCGGAGTCGGTGCAGTTAAGAGCGCATTACATTGCGCGCAACGGGCGTTATCTAGCAAATACATCTCTAATTCATAGGTTTGCGGGCAAAAAACTGCCGTAATTTGGATCAGAGTTGACCCGCAGGCAGGGCAAGCGCACGTAGGTATTCCTCTGTAGTCGCCCAAGCTTCCCCCTTCCTTATTGATAATGATTCCCAACAGTATGATAGGGTAGTGGTTATTGGAATCATTATCAATAAGAGAGTACGCTAAAGCCATGAAAAATAATTTATCAAATCTCGCAATAACGTTGGCACTGGGGCTAATCCTTTCCGGGTGCAGCTCATCAGAAAGCGATAGCTCCGCATCTGGTGGCATAAAAGTTGTAGCCGCGATGTATCCGCTCGAGTTTGTCGCGAAGGCAATTGGTGGAGACATGGTTAGCGTCGAAAACTTCACACCTCCTGGAGTTGAGCCACACGACCTTGAGTTGACTCCCTCTCAAGTTGTTGAATTAGATGCTGCCGATCTACTTCTCTATATCTCTGGTTTTCAACCAGCGCTAGAGGAAGCCGCACAGCAATCTGCTCCAGCAAATTCATTAGATCTACTCTCTGTCGATGGGCTAAATCTCTTAACAGCAACTGAAGATGGCCACAATGACGGCGCCGAAGATGTGAATGAAGGCGAAGAAGCCCACTCTGATGAAGAAATGGTTAACGACCCACACTTTTGGCTAGATCCGGCGCGCTTAATTGTTGTTGCCAAGGCTGTAGCTTCAAAGTTATCTGAAGTTAATCCTGAAAATTCTGAAGCATTTGAAAGCAACCTAGCCGCCTTTGTCACAGAACTTGAGGCTCTAGATGCAAAGTTCACGACTGGTCTTGCAACCTGCGAGAGAGATTTAATCGTTACATCTCATGCAGCATTTGGATACTTAGCTGACGCTTATGGACTTTCCCAAGAGGCAATCGCTGGCTTGAGTCCAGAGTCTGAGCCAACCCCAAAGCGTTTAAATGAGATTGGCAAGGAAGCCAAAGCAGATGGAACAACGACCATCTTCTTTGAAACTCTAGCCTCACCAAAGGTTGCGCAAACTTTAGCTAATGACTTAAATATTGAGTCAGCAGTCCTTGATCCTATTGAAGGAATCAGCGAAGGTCAGACATACTTCTCCGTTATGGAGAGCAATCTAGAAGCATTGCGCAAAGCCCTTAGTTGCAAGTAAAAGAGGCTTTAGAGGTCACCAATCTCAGTGTCCATTATCCAGGGCGAATCGCCCTGGATAATGTGACGTTGGGAATTAAAAGCTCATCTGTCGTTGCAATTCTTGGATCAAATGGTTCTGGTAAATCCACCTTTGTTAAAGCCTGCCTAGGACTAGCACCTATTCAAAGCGGCAAGGTTTCGATTTTCGGAACTGATTTTTCACATTTTAAAGATCGTGATCGCCTCGGATACGTACCCCAGCAGATACATGATTCGATGGGAATTCCCGCAACTGTCTCTGAAGTAGTTCAATCAGGTCGTCTTTCACATGGCTGGCTCCGACGTTTTACTCGTGATGATAAAGAGAAGATTTCTCATGCAATTGAAGTCGTAGGGCTAAAGGATCGCGAAAATGATTCAATTAATACCTTATCTGGCGGGCAGTATCAAAGAACTTTGATTGCTCGCGCTTTAGCTGGCGAGCCAGATTTACTTTTTCTTGATGAACCAACAGCTGGTGTAGATCTTGCTACGCAAAATATATTTGCGGAAGCGCTAAAACATCTTGTTGAAGGTGGCACAACGGTAATTCTAGTTTCGCACGAACTTGGACCCTTACGCCCGTTAATTGATCGCGTGATTATGTTCCGCGAAGGCCGAGTCTCATTTGATGGATCACCAGATGCCGAAGCGGTAGATAGCCATATTTTTCATGATCACCCTCACTCTTCTTCGAAACCGGCTGAAGGTTGGCAGATATGACGCTCTTTGAGTTTCTAGAACCAGCATTTATGCAACGTGCGCTATTAGCCGCACTTGTTGTTGGATTATGTGCCCCGCTAGTTGGAATTTTTCTTGTTCAGCGTCGCCTCTCCCTGATGGGAGATGGTTTAGGACATATCGCTTTAACGGGTGTCGCCTTGGGTTTTCTTCTACAAACCAATCCAGTGGCTACCGCAGTTATCGTCGCTTCAATTGGCGCAGTAGTCGTAGAACTGATTCGCGCATACGGAAAAACCAGTGGAGATGTCGCCCTGGCAGTTCTTTTCTACGGTGGAATCGCTGGTGGCGTACTGCTTATTGGGCTTTCATCAAAGAAATCAAATGTAAATCTCCTTTCTTATCTTTTTGGATCTTTAACCACCGTGAGCAGATTCGACATCGCTTTAATCGTTGCTTTAGCGCTAGCGATATTTGTTGCCACGATCATTCTCAAGAAACCGCTCTTTGCCCTATGTCATGACAGCGAATTCGCCCAGGTATCCGGCATTCCAGTGAAATTGCTATCGATGCTCTTAGCGGTTATGACTGCTGTTACCGTAACGATTGCAATGCGAGTCGTGGGATTGCTTCTAGTAAGTGCGCTTATGATCATTCCAGTTGCTACCGCTCAACAAATCAGTAAGAGCTTTAGCGGTACTCGAATTTTATCCGCTGCTATCGGAGCCTTTGGTGCAGTCTCAGGTGTGATCGCTAGCTTCTATCTGGATCTAGCCCCAGGCGCCTTGATCGTGGTACTAGTCATCTCTTTATTCATTTTCAGTATTGGCTTTTCTTCTTATACCCGCAGACGCAGCCTGAGGCTTCAAGTTAGATAGTATTTGGCTATGCCTCTCAAGGATGTCGATAAGGATTCCAAGCAGATCGTAGAACGATCAACTCGGCAGCAAAGCTCTATCCTTGACGCTCTTTACGGAGTCGATGAGTTTAAGAGCGCCCAAGAGATTCACGCACTTCTTGCAAAAAAGAAACTTAAAGTTGGGCTTGCGACGGTCTATCGAACCTTGCAGAAGATGGCGGAGAAGGAAGATATCGATGCAATTAAGAGCATCGAAGGAGAAACGCTATATCGCCATTGCGGGCAAAATGATGGTCATCACCACCATTTAATTTGTAGCAAGTGCGGGCTAACAATCACTGTTGAAGGACCTGCCATTGAAAGTTGGACCGAGAAGGTTGCTAAGGAAAATGGCTTTAGCGAAGTCAGTCATAAGGTAGATATCTTTGGTGTTTGCAAGAGCTGTTCAAAGAAGTAAATTCTAGATCTTCTCACCACGAGCAATAATGTCTCGCGCAACCGCGTCAATTCCACGAGCATCAATCACTTTTATACCTCGAG
>SHVF01000026.1 GCA_009691135.1 Candidatus Planktophila sp. | reverse complement strand
GTTGAAAAATTTGCTGACGAACTTGGCGCCGCAGTCGGAGCATCTCGCGCCGCAACTGATGCTGGTTGGTATCCGCATTCACATCAAGTCGGACAAACCGGCAAGAGCGTTAGCCCGCAGCTCTATGTTGCTTGTGGAATTTCTGGTGCGATTCAACACCGCGCTGGTATGCAGACTTCAAAGACCATCATTGTCGTAAATAAAGATCCAGAAGCGCCACTCTTCGATATTGCAGACTTTGGCGTGATTGGTGATTTATTCAGCGTTCTGCCGCAGGCAACGCAAGGGATTCACGCGAAAAAGAGTTAACTTCGCGAGTGATCTAGACTGCTCCAATGAGCGTCTACCTAGATCATGCGGCAACTACGCCGATCTTTGACGTTGCAGTAAAGGCAATGACAGATGCGCTAACAAAAGTGGGCAATCCTTCTTCGCTACATACCGAAGGTCGCTCAACTCGCAAAGATGTCGAAGATGCGCGCGATTTAATTGCTAAGGCGGTTGGATGTCTAGCATCTGAAGTCATCTTCACGGGATCTGGAACCGAGGCCGATAACGCGGCGATAAAAGGTTTGTTCTGGAAGAGCGAGAAGAAAATAATTGCAATCAGCGCTATCGAACATCATGCAGTCCTGGATCCGGCGCGCTGGTTGGTCGAACACGAAGGTGCCGAGCTAATTGAAATTCCGGTTGATAAGAGCGGCGAACTTGATTTAGATTATCTAAAAGATCTGGTTGCAAAGCGCGGTTCTGAGATTGCGCTGATTTCGGTGATGCATTCCAATAATGAAACTGGGGTTATTCAGCCGATCGCCGAAGTTGTAAAAATTGCTGGCTCGATTCCGGTACATACTGATGCGGTTCAGTCATTTACTAAGACACCTCTTTCTTACAAAGAACTTGGCGTTACCTCCATGGCCCTTAGCGCGCATAAAGTTGGCGGGCCACATGGAATCGGTGCCTTGATTTTGCAACGCGCCTATGAAATTCCGGCCTTGCTGCATGGTGGGGGACAAGAACGCGAAATCCGAAGCGGCACACTTAACGCACCCGCCATCGTTGCTTTTGCAGCAGCTGCGGCAAGTAAAATTTATGAGGCCAGCAAAGTCGAAGAACTTCGCGAACGATTTGAAGCGGGACTACTCTCGTCAGCGCCTAGTGCTTATATAAATGGTGTGGATGCAAAGCGCCTGCCCGGAATTTCTAACGTCACATTTCCTGGCACCCAAAGTGATTCGCTGCTTTTACTTATGGATTCGATGAAAGTTTCGTGTTCCACGGGCGCCGCATGCAGTGCAGGGGTCCACCGTCCATCACATGTTTTACTTGCCATGGGCCACAATGAAGTAAGCGCGCAGTCTTCGCTCCGTTTTTCATTGGGTGCTAACTCCACCACCGCCGATGTAGATTTCGCTTTATCTGTTCTACCAACAGTGATCGAACGTGGACGGGCGGCAAATCAGAAATGAAAATAATTGCCGCGATGAGCGGGGGAGTTGATTCGGCAGTTGCGGCAGCGCGCGCCGTGGAAGCGGGCCATGATGTAATAGGTGTGCATTTAGCTCTGGCTTCTAATCCTCAGAAATATCGTTCAGGTGCGCGCGGTTGTTGCACAATTGAAGATTCACATGATGCTCGTCGCGCTGCAGATAAGATCGGAATTCCTTTCTATATCTGGGATATGGCCGAAGAATTCCACGAAGGCGTCGTAGAAAACTTTCTTGCTGAATACGCGGCCGGTCGCACCCCCAATCCATGTCTGCGTTGTAACGAGAAAATAAAGTTTGCCGCTGTTTTAGATCGCGCCAAAGCGATGGGTTTTGATGGCGTTGCCACTGGACACTATGCGCGCACCCAAATCGGAGCAATGGGAAAGACGCTGCACCGCGCAGTTGATCCGTTAAAAGATCAGTCATATGTCCTTGCGGTTCTAACAACTGAACAAATAAATGGTGCGATATTTCCATTAGGTGATACTGAAAAAGTTGATATTCGTATCGAAGCCGAAGCACGTGGCCTAGCGGTGGCGCAGAAACCAGATAGCCACGATATTTGCTTTGTTCCATCAGGTGATAATGCTGGTTGGTTGCGCGATCGCTTAGGCAGTGAAGTCGGACCAATTGTTGATAACGCCGGCAATAAAATCGGTGAACATAAAGGTGCTTATACATACACAATCGGCCAACGAAAAGGTTTAGGGCTGACAATTCCGACATCCGATGGGTCGCCACGATTTGTTTTAAAGATTGAACCCGTGACAAACACTGTGGTCGTTGGAGCGCGTGAAGAGCTAGCGGTGAGCAAGTTAATTGGTGAAAAGACGATCTGGTGTGGTCCGGCCGTGGATGAAAAACCGCTACGTGGCTTTGCCCAAGTGCGTGCACACGGTGCCGCTTTAGATTGCACCTATTACTTTGATGGCACGCAACTAGTTGCTGAATTAGATAAACCGCTACTCGGAATTGCAAATGGGCAGGCGTTAGTTATTTACGACGGCGATCGCGTGGTCGGATCGGCAACTATCTGCGAGAGCGCATGAGCAATCAAGCACGCCATCGCATCTCTGAATTAACTAAAGAGATTCGTGATCACCAATTTAAGTATTACGTTTTGGATGCTCCGACAATTACTGATGCGCAATTTGATGCGCTTCTGAAGGAGTTACAGGCACTTGAAGCCACGCACCCAGAGTTGCTAGAACCAGATTCACCATCCTTAGGCGTTGGTGGAGGCTTTGCAACAACCTTTGAACAGCACGATCACATCGAGAAAATGATGAGCCTTGACAATGTTTTCGATATCGAAGAACTTGCGGCGTGGTTTGATCGGGTGGAAAAAGAGAGTCCTAGCCCACAATATTTATGTGAGTTAAAAGTTGATGGCCTTGCAATTAACTTGTTATATGAAAACGGTCAATTAACCAGGGCGCTTACTCGCGGCAATGGCGTAACAGGTGAAGATGTGACTTTAAATGTTAAGACTATAAAAGGTTTGCCACATACTTTGACTGGCAAAAAGATCCCATCCTTAATTGAAATCCGCGGCGAAGTTTTCTTACCGGTTGCAGCATTTAACCAATTAAATGAAGAGTTAGAAGAAGCCGGCAAACAATTGTTTGCTAATCCCCGCAACTGCGCCGCAGGATCGCTACGTCAGAAAGATCCACGTATAACTGCTAGCCGCGCCCTTAGCGTTGTAGTCCATGGTGTCGGTGCCAGCGAAGGAATTACTTTCTCATCTCAATCTGATGCATATTCGCAATTGAATTCACTTGGTATGCCAACTTCAGAGCGCTTTAAAGTATGTGGCACACGCGGTGAGGTTCAAGAATTTATTGCGCAATACAACGAGCATCGCCACGATGTGGAACACGAGATAGATGGCGTTGTGATCAAAGTTGATGGCGTGGTCGAGCAGAAAAAGCTGGGTTTTACTTCACGCGCACCTAAATGGGCGATCGCCTATAAATATCCCCCTGAAGAAGTCACCACCAAATTACTGGATATAAAAGTCAGCGTTGGTCGCACCGGGCGCGTTACGCCATTTGCCTTTATGGAACCTGTAAAAGTTGCGGGTTCAACTGTCACCAACGCAACGCTACACAATCAAGAAGAGATCGAACGCAAAGGCGTCTTGATCGGTGATACGGTAATAATTCGAAAAGCAGGTGATGTCATCCCCGAAGTTCTTGGGCCAGTTTTGTCACAGCGCACCGGAAAAGAGCGAGCATTTGTTATGCCGACTAACTGTCCTGAATGCGCCAGTGAACTACGCGCGATTACCGCCGGCGATGTGGATATTCGCTGTCCGAACACTAGAAGTTGTCCGGCGCAGCTGCGAGAGCGTATTTACTACATTGGATCTCGGGCAGCGCTAGATATAGATGTCCTTGGTTTAGAAGCAGCGATCGCACTCTTAACAGATCAAATCATCACCGATGAATCAGATCTATTTGATTTGAGCACTGAGTCACTAACTCGCTCAGAGTTCTTTACTAAAAAAGATGGCAGCACTGGCAAAAATACCGAAAAGTTATTGGCCGCACTTGAAGTTGCCAAGGTTCGCCCACTTTGGAGAATTATCGTGGCGCTATCTATTCGCCACGTTGGTCCAACTGCCGCGCAATCTTTAGCTAATAACTTTGGTTCGATGGATGCGATTTCAAAAGCTAGCGTCACTGAACTTTCAGATATTGATGGACTTGGCGAAACTATTGCGCAATCTATTGTGGAATGGTTTGCCGTTGACTGGCATCGCGACATTATCGCCAAGTGGCAAAAGGCAGGTGTAATTATGCAGGCGCAGGCAAGTGCGGATTTGCCACAAACTTTGGCCAATCTCACCTTTGTCGTAACTGGCGGATTGGAATCTTTCACCCGAGATTCAATAGCCGAAACAATTACCGCGCACGGTGGGAAAGCGGTGGCCTCTGTTTCAAAGAAAACGGATTATGTATTAGTTGGCAGCGACCCAGGTTCAAAACTGGCTAAAGCCCAAGAACTTGGCGTCACCATCATTGATGAGGCGCGCTTTTTAGAGTTACTAGCAGGGCGGGGGTAGTCTGTACTCATGATCATCGCATCCGAACAACTTCGCGAACTGCCAGTCCCACCTTATGCATTCGGGATTGGTGCCTTCGTGGTTTTTGCCCTGTTTCTATATCTAGTTCTTCGACTAGATAACGATTAATTCTTAGCTACCAATTAGGTTTTATTTTGGCAAAGATTGCAATATATGGCGGAACATTTGACCCAATTCATAAAGGTCATCTGCATGTAATTGAACAAGTAATTTCGCGAGGCATGGCAGATCGCATTCTTTTAATCCCTGCTGGAGAACCACTTCTTCGTGATAGACAACCGGTTGCATCTGGCGCTGAACGTCGCGCAATGTGTGTCCAGGCGCTTGCAGATTTGCCTTCTGAAATTTCAAATAAAGTAGAAGTAAATCCGATTGAAGTATTGCGATCTGGCCCGAGCTACGCAATTGATACGGCTGCAGCGGTTACCCAAAGCTATCCTGATGACGAAATCTTGCTCATAGTTGGCACAGATGCCTTCGCCAAGATCGCACTGTGGCATCGCAGTGATGAATTACAGGATATGGTCGACTTTATAGTTATTGATCGTCCAGAATTTCCAGGAGATGCAACCGTTGATATCGGTGCCCTAAATATTTCTGCAACGCAGATTCGCGCAGGCGAACTAGATGCTCTTTCACCTCATGTAGCAACCTATATAAAGGAGCACAACCTCTATGCCAGCAAGTAAGAGCGTTACCGAGTTGACCCAGGTTGCAGCTCGCGCAATCGCCGACAAATTTGGCACAGAGATGATCGCTATCGACTTATCTGATCAGATGGTTTTATCTGAAGTATTTCTTATTGCAACTGGTGCAAATATTCGTCAAGTAGATGCAATCGCGGATGAAGTAGAAGAAAAGTTACGTCTTATTGGTGAAAAACCTGCGCGCCGTGAAGGCACTGACGAATGGATTCTGCTCGATTATTCTGACTTAGTTGTACATATCCAGAGCGCCGAACTGCGCCGGTATTACATGCTCGATCGTCTTTGGAATGATTGCCCAACAATTGAACTAGATGTCGTAAAGGAAAATGTTGCAAATGACAGGTAAGAATAATCGCATCTTATTGTGGCGACATGGCCAAACTGATTGGAACGTAGTCAACCGTTTTCAGGGACATTCCGACATTGAATTAAATAGCGTTGGAATTTATCAAGCTCAACTTGCTGCGCCAATTATCGCTGGTATGGAACCAACTGCGATATTAAGTAGCGATCTCTCTCGCGCCCGAGTCACTGCCGCTAAATTAAGTGAAATTGTAGACATAAAAGTTCTGGTTGATGAGCGCCTGCGCGAGACCAATGGCGGACACTGGGAAGGTAAGACTGGCGCCGAAAACCGTGCAGCAGATTTAGAAAACTTTATTCGTTGGATTGATGGAAACGATAATCCAGCAGGAACAATCGGTGAAAGCCGGAGCGAAGTTGCGGCGCGAGCTAGCGCGGCGCTAGATGAGTTCTTGGCTGATAAAGAAAATCAACTTGTTGTTGTTGCAACACATGGTGGAACGGCGCGTTGTTTAATTGGACACTATTTGCATTTGCCGCTGGCTCATTGGGGAAAAATTGGTGGGTTATCAAATGCTCGTTGGTCAATCTTGCAGACCAGTCCCAAAGGTTGGCATCTAGCCGAACATAATGCGGGATCTATTCTCGAACCTGTATTCGGCGAAGAATCTGGTGCTGATGTGCCAGATCACGTGCGCTAGAGTTACCTTCTCGTTAAATACGGGGATATGGCGCAGTTGGTAGCGCGCTTCCATGGCATGGAAGAGGTCAGGGGTTCGAATCCCCTTATCTCCACATAAAATTGCTAGTCAAAGGGATATAAAAATGTCAGTTGTTACTTCAGTTCCACGCGGTTGGGACGCTAAAGAAATTGGCGATCTCACCGGACAGCACTTCCTTATAACTGGTGGAACTAGCGGAATCGGTAAAGAGACTGCGCGCGAACTTGCCCGCGCAGGTGCGCACGTGACTATCACTGCACGAAATCCGATAAAGGGAGCTAATACGGTTGCGGAAATTGCGAAAGATCGGGTTGATTTTAAAATTCTAGATTTGGCAGATCTTTCATCAGTTCGCGCTTTTGCTAAAGACTTTACTTCATCATTTGATGTTTTGATCTTAAATGCCGGAGTCATGGCGACGCCATTTACCTTAACTAAAGATAATTTCGAGATGCAGATGGGCACAAATCATCTGGGACATTTTGCTTTGGCAGGCTTGCTACATAAACAAGTGAAAAATCGCGTCGTTGCCGTTTCATCACAAATGCACCGAACCGCGCGCATAAGTAACGCCACTATCGATGATCTGCGTGATAGAGCAAAAGGAATTGGCGCATATAACGCTTGGTCTGCCTACGCGGTGAGCAAACTTGCCAATTTGTTATTCATCCACGAACTAGAACGTCGTCAACTGCGCAATAACTGGAATATCGCAGCAGTTGCCGCCCACCCTGGTTATGCCGATACAAATTTGGTTGCTGGCGCAACGGTGCAAGATCGGGCTGGCGCGCTCGCTAATGCGATATTTGCACAAAGTGCGCAACGTGGTGCGCTACCGACTTTATGTGCAGCAACTTATCCGGGGCTAATTGGTGCTTCATATATCGGCCCTGATGGATTCTTAGAGATGCGCGGTTTTCCAAAACTTACGCGCGCTGCTGCAATTGCCTATGATCAAAGGCTGGCCGCAGATTTATGGAGAGTTAGTGAAGAATTAACTGGCGTTACTTGGGGCTAAAGCCCGATAAACTGCGCGGATGAGCACTCCACAAGAACATCAGGCATATGACTTTGCCTATGTCCAAGAGAAGTGGCTGCCAATCTGGGATGCGATAGAACCATTTAAATCTGGTCGCCCCAATGATCCTCGCCCCAAGAAATATGTCTTGGATATGTTTCCTTATCCATCAGGTGACTTGCACATGGGACATGCCGAGGCGTACGCACTTGGCGATGTAATAGCGCGCTATTGGATTCAAAAAGGTTTTAACGTCATGCACCCAATTGGTTGGGATGCCTTTGGTTTACCAGCAGAAAATGCTGCTATTAAGCGCAATGAAAATCCACGTATTTGGACGTATGAAAATATCGCAACTCAAAAGGCTTCCATGCGTCGTTATGCCTGTTCATTCGACTGGGATCGCGTCTTTAATACTTGCGATCCCGAATATTACAAATGGAACCAGTGGTTATTTATCGAACTACATAAGCGCGGCTTGGCTTACCGTAAAGATAGCGCCGTTAACTGGTGTCCAAGTTGTCAGACTGTACTTGCCAACGAACAAGTAGTTGCCGGTCTGTGCGAGCGTTGCGATACAGCTGTTACCAAGAAGAAGTTAAACCAGTGGTATTTCAAGATCACTGATTACGCCGATCGTTTGCTCGATGATATGAAAGAGCTCGAAGGCAACTGGCCAGATAAAGTCTTAACGATGCAGCGCAACTGGATCGGGCGATCACAAGGTGCCAACGTCAACTTTGTAATTGAAGATCGCGCTGAGCCAGTAACTATTTACACAACTCGTCCCGATACTTTGCATGGTGCAACATTTATGGTTGTGGCCGTTGATTCAGAACTTGCCGCCGAACTCGCTGCAGGCACACCAGCTGAAGAAAAGTTCAAGCAATATCGCGATTCCGTGAAGGCAGCCTCCGATATCGATCGCCTGGCAACTGATAGACCAAAATCTGGTCTATTCCTAGAACGTTATGCAATTAATCCAGTAAATGGCGAGAAGTTGCAGATCTGGGCATCTGATTATGTTCTGGCTGATTACGGCACCGGTGCGATTATGGCAGTTCCGGCGCACGATCAACGCGACTTAGATTTTGCGCGCACTATGAAACTTCCCGTACGTGTTGTCGTTAAAACTGCCGATGAAGATCCAGCAGAGACTGGCATCGCAATAACAGGTGATGGAAAGATAATTAATTCTGGTTCTTTAAATGGCCTTAACAAAAATGATGCCATCGCTGCAATAAATAAAGAGTTAGAAGCATCTGGTTTAGGTAAATCTGCTCGTAATTATCGCCTGCGTGACTGGCTGGTTTCCCGCCAACGTTATTGGGGTACACCAATTCCGATCGTTCACTGCGCTAAATGTGGAGAAGTTGCTGTTCCTGCAGATCAACTTCCACTACAACTTCCAGATGCTAAAGGTCTTGATCTAAAGCCAAAGGGACAATCTCCACTTGCCGCTGCAACCGAATGGGTAAATACCAGATGCCCTAAATGTGGGGAAGCGGCGCTGCGCGATAGTGACACTATGGATACCTTCGTGGATTCTTCTTGGTATTTCCTGCGTTATCCATCATCGACAAATTCCACTGAACCTTTTTCACGCGCCGATATCGATACTTGGTTGCCAGTTGATCAATACGTCGGCGGAGTAACCCACGCAATCCTGCACTTGTTATATTCACGCTTTTTCACCAAGGTTTTGCATGACATCGGGCTATTGGGATTCACTGAACCATTTACGCGCCTGCTAAACCAAGGCATGGTGGTTATGGATGGATCTGCGATGTCTAAATCTCGTGGCAATTTGGTGCGCTTATCTGATGAACTTGAAAACCACGGAGTCGATGCCATCCGTTTATCCATGGTCTTTTCTGGTCCGCCGGAAGATGATGTGGATTGGTCAGATGTTTCACCATCAGGTTCTGTTAAATTCTTAAGTCGAGCGTGGCGTTTATCTGGTGATGTGACTTCCAAGCCAGGCGTTGATTTTGCAAATGGTGAAATATCTTTACGTAAAGCAACGCACAAAGCCTTACACGATGCGGCCTTCGCTGTTGAATCATTCCGCTTTAATGTGGCGATCGCGCGCGTTATGGAGCTAGTTAATGCAACTCGTAAGGCAATTGATTCAGGTCCTGGATCTGCAGATCCAGCGGTGCGTGAAGCAGTTGAAGCGATTGCAATTATGTTATCTCTGGTTGCGCCATTTACAGCGGAGGAAATGTGGGAGCGCCTAGGCCATAAACCTGCAATTGCAACCGCTGGTTGGCCTCTTGTGGATGAAAAGTTACTTGTGGCAGATGCTGTTGAAGCAGTAATCCAGATAAACGGCAAGATCATCGAGCGCATTGAAGTCACGCCAACTATTTCTGATGCCGAAATCGAGGCTTTAGCGCTGGCGAACCCCGCGATCGTTGCCGCGCTAAAGGGTCTTGCTCCAAAGAAAGTAATTGCACGCGCTCCAAAACTTGTAAATATCGTTCTTTAACCACAGCCTCGATTTTTCTTAACTTTCACTGGCACAAATGCCAGATGATCCCGCCATGAATTTAATTCCTGAAAACTTTCAAGCTTGGTGGAGCCACATCACCTTCTCGGTATCGCAGAAGCGATCCTTACTATCCATATCAGCACTCGTTATCGCGCTCTCTATTTTTCTAGTTTTGCGCGGTACTTCGCAGGAGATTGCGCTGGCACCGCCTGAATTATTGGTTACCGAATCAGTGGCGCAAGTAACTGTCGATGTTGCCGGGGCGGTAAACAAGCCTGGCGTGTATTCGCTGCCGTTTAATTCAAGAGTAATAGATGCCATCAAAGCCGCTGGTAATACATTAAAAGGTGCCGATGTTTCAGATATAAATCTGGCTCGCGTTATTAAAGATGGGGAACAGGTGTATATCTATCCGCCTGGCAAGTCAGGCATTTCAGTTCGCACATCTCCACAGAAGATAAGAGCACGCACAACTGGACCAATCGCCTTAAATCGCGCCAGCACAAAAGAGTTAGAGACTTTAGATGGAATAGGCCCAGTACTTGCCGCACGAATCGTTGCTTACCGAAGCCAGAACGGACCATTCTTAACAGTTGAAGATCTGTTAAAAGTATCTGGAATCGGCTCAGCCAAATTTGCGCAGTTTAAAGATAAATTACGCGTTTAATTGATTATCGCGCACTGGCTTTAGGCGGTGCTCTCTGGGTAGGCGCCCTGACGCAAAGCTGGATGGCGCCATGGCGTACAACCATTGCGCTCTTGCTGCTCACTCTATTTGTACTTTCACAACGCAAGCGACGATTAGTGGTTCTAGTTGCTGCTTTGGCACTGGGTTCTTCGGTGATGTCACTTCGTCAGCAAAGCCTGCAATCCAGTGCGATTGCAGATTACTTTAATCAGAGCGCACAAGTTCAACTGCGTATTGCTACAGATCCACATTTAACCACTAAGCGGGTCAGTGGTCGAAATTTCCTGCCACCTAGTTACAGCGCACTTGCAACTTTAATCCAGTTCGATGGCGCTAACGGAACTTATAAATTGCGGGTTCCAGTTCGCGTAATTATGAGTGATCTCAGTGCTAAATCATTACTGCCTGGCCAACGCATTGCGATAGCAGCTCGTGTTTTGAAAAGTAAAGAACCACGTGTTGCGGCGCTTCTGATTGCGAATTCAAAGATAGAAGTTATAACGCTACCTTCTAGATGGGCAGCATCTCTTGCGCGTATTCGATTGGGTCTGCGTAGTGCGAGCGGTGGTGGCGATGGTGGCTCACTTATTCCCGGAATGGTTTTGGGGGATACCTCACTTCAAAGTGATAAATTTAAATATCAAATGCGCCGGTCAGGTCTAACGCACTTAGTGGCGGTGAGCGGTGCGAACTTTGCCATCGTTTCGGCATTTGTTTTATGGTGCATGCAATTCATTTTTCGCACGATGCGTTGGCGGGTATTAGCAACAGCAATTGCCTTGATCTGCTTTATCGCACTTGTGAGGCCGTCACCTTCGGTGTTGCGCGCTGCTGCAATGGCGGCAGTCTTATTAATTGCCTATGCCACAAAACGCGGTGCCGATTCTCTGCCAGCGTTAGGTTTTGCAATTGCAGCGGTCGTAATCGGTGATCCCTGGCAAAGTCGAGATCCAGGTTTTGCTTTATCGGTGCTTGCAACTGCTGGTTTACTGTTATTTGCCCCTCGTATCATCGCCTTCTTTGAAAGAGCGCTACCAAAGTTGCTCGCACAAGCGTTGGCTCCGCCAATTGCGGCGATGATCTTTTGTGCACCCGTAATCGTTGCTATCGCTGGATATCTATCACCGATGAGCATTATCGCTAACTTGTTAGCAGCCCCTGCAGTTGCCCCAATTACTATCGTTGGTTTTATCGCGGCGCTAATTTCTCCAATATCCCCTCAAATTTCTGAGGTGCTTGTCTACCTGGTTAAACCAATGGCTTGGTGGATTGCAACGGTCGCTGATTGGGCCGCCGGTTTTAGAGTTCTAACTATTCAAAAGGGTTTGATTGGTTTTCTGGCAATCACTATTGTGATTGCGCTAGTTTTACTAGCCCCACGCAAAATAACGATCACTGCCTTAATTTTGGTCTTATCACTTACCTATCTGCAACGCTTTCCGGGCGGAGATTGGCAAGTTGTCAATTGCGATATCGGACAAGGCGATGGCATGGTGATTAATTTAGGCAGCCATCGCGCAATTGTCATAGATACTGGGCCAGATCCTGCGCTAATTGATCGCTGCCTGAAGCAACTTGGCATTAGGGAAATTCCTTTATTGATTCTCACACATGGCCATGCCGATCACATCGCTGGACTGTCCGGTGCCATTGCAAACCGAAAAGTCGGAACTAAATGGTTTGGCAATGTTAAGCGAGGTGCGACTGCGCACTTTGGTGAGATGAATATAAAAGTTCTTTGGCCAGATACCGGAAGTTATGACGAAAATAATTCGAGCATCGCGGTGCGAATTGATACTCCAGATTTCTCACTCTTTGCCGCCGGGGATATGGAGCCGTTAACCCAAGCGATAATTGCTCCCGAATTAACACGCGTAGACATTTATAAGGTTAGTCATCATGGGTCTGCATATCAGGATGAGAGTTTCACCCGCGCACTGCAACCTCAACTGGCGCTAATCAGCGTTGGCGCCGGAAATAGTTATGGCCATCCGGCTGCCGATACGATCGAGTTATTAAGGCAGGTAGGCGCTAAAGTACGGCGTACTGACACCGATGGAGCAATTGCTGTTCGCGCCCGTCGCCACCAGTTGCAGGTTAAGACCAGCAAGAATCGTTTCACCTTTTTGCGTTGGGAATAGCTAGGGAGGGGAGGCCTAAGACTTGAATCCGTTTTACTTAATCCTGGGCAGTGAAGGGGCGCTTAGCGATCGCGCACTATCTAAATTAACGGCGCAGCTAAAGCAAGAAAAGGCTGAAGTCACCACGATATTTGCAGCAGATGCTTTATTAGGTGATATTTCAGATGCGCTGGCACCTTCGCTATTTTCAGAACGGCGCGCGCTAATTATTAAAGATTTACAGGACTTGCCAGATGATTCTAAAGATGAAGTAATTCGCTATTTATCCGAACCTGATGAGATGACCACAGTGATATTTGTTCATAAGGGTGGCGTAAAAGGCAAAGCGTTGCTTGATGCGATTAAGAAAATTAAGCCCGAAATAATTGCCTGCGAGCCGCTGAAGAAAGAAGCAGAGAAAGAAGCCTTCGTTAAAGATTTATTTTTAGATAGCGGGCGTAAAGCATCGCCTGCGGCGGTCGCCGCCCTAGTTGGCGCACTCGGTGGGGATATGCGCGAGCTACAACAGGCTGTTTCACAGATCGCACTAGATTCTCCGGCCGGCAGTATTGATGAAGTGATGGTCGATAAATTTCACCAGGGTCGCCTTCAGACAACTGGATTCGATGTGGCAGATGCAACACTTGATGGAAACTTACCAACTGCGCTAATTTCACTGCGCAGCGCTATTGAGACTGGAACAGATCCGGTGATGGTGACATCTGCAATCGCTTCCGCCCTTCGTTCACTTGCAAAAGTTTCGGGTTCGGCAAGTGGGGCAAAATCATTTGAATTAGCTGGACAACTTGGTATGGCGCCATGGCAGATTGATAAAGCGAGACGACAATTGCAAGGTTGGACTCCGCGCGCACTTTCCCAGGCGGTACAAGCAATTGCGCTGGCAGATGCGCAGGTAAAAGGCGCGGCCACTGATCCGATCTATGCCCTAGAAAAAGCCCTCGCCACAATTACCGCCGCCCGTAGCGCCAGATAGCTCGTCATCAGGCGGGAATCAAGCCTCAATTTGAGCCTGCACCCCTTGCGCTGATAACCTTCGCTTCTGCCTGGCAACCAAAAGGGTTATCACAGCTTTAGACGTTCGGAGTAATACACGTGGCAAATATCAAGTCGCAGATCAAGCGCGTTAAGACAAATAACAAGGCTCAGGCTCGCAATAAGTCTGTCTCTTCATCTGTTAAGACCGCTGTTCGCAAATTCCGTGAAGCAGTTGTAAAGGGCGATGCAGCAACAACTACGACTGAACTCCGCGCGGCATCCCAAGCGTTAGATATTGCAGTAGCAAAAGGCGTAGTTCACAGTAACACCGCTGCAAATAAGAAGTCATCAATGGCTAAGGCTGCTGCCAAAGCCGGCGCTCGTTAATTCTTAATACGCACCAGAAAAGGGGCGGATAAAAGTGCCTGCAATTTCACTTGCTAAGGCTCCGCAACCCGCAGCAACAGATCCCGCGCAGATTCGTAATTTCTGCATCATTGCGCATATCGACCACGGTAAATCTACGCTGGCCGATCGCATGCTCGGAATCACTGAAGTTGTAGAAGCCCGCAATATGCGCGCGCAATATTTAGATCGCATGGATATCGAACGCGAACGCGGCATCACCATTAAATCTCAGGCAGTTCGTCTGCCCTGGCGCAGCGGTATCGATGGCCAGGAATACATCCTTAATATGATCGACACACCTGGGCACGTTGACTTTACATACGAAGTATCGCGCTCGCTCGCTGCCTGCGAAGGCGCAGTTCTGTTAGTTGATTGCGCACAAGGCATCGAAGCACAAACTCTGGCCAATCTTTATTTGGCGATGGAGAACAACCTAACAATCATTCCAGTCCTAAATAAAATTGATTTACCTAACGCCCAACCAGATAAATTTGCCGCAGAACTTGCTCGTTTAATTGGCTGCCAACCCGAAGATTGCTTGCGCGTTTCTGGAAAGA
>SHVF01000025.1 GCA_009691135.1 Candidatus Planktophila sp. | reverse complement strand
CTGTGATAGGTGCCGACCGTTTGAAATGGTTGCATGACTTAACTACGCAGCATTTATCCGAACTAGGAGTAGGGCAATGGACTTCAGCGTTGATTCTGGATGCTAAAGGACATGTCGAATATCAATTTAATTTAGTCGATGATGGTGAAACCACTTGGCTGGTTCTCGATCCTGGTTATATCGGTACCTTGATTGAATACTTGCAGAAGATGAAATTTATGTTGCGCGTGGATGTGCGCGATGCAACAAAGGAATTCGCCGTCTTGCGCGCACCGGGAGCTGCAACAGATTTAGGTGGACCCTTCGCTCTCGTTCCACGTGCTGAGTTAAAAGATATGCAAGAAACATTTGACGCAAGCGCAATGCAGGTTGGTACATGGGCACTCGATGCGATGAGAGTTGCAGCCGGACGTCCTCGAATCGCCTTTGAAACAGACTACAAATCAATCCCAAATGAACTTGGTGTTTTAAACAAATCAGTACACATGAATAAAGGTTGTTACCGCGGACAAGAAACGGTTGCCAAAATATTTAATCTCGGTAATCCACCGCGACGTTTAGTTTTGCTGCATTTAGATGGCAGCCAAGTTGTAATGCCACCACCTGGCACACCGGTTATGAACGGTGAAGTACAAGTTGGTTTTCTGGGCACGGTAGCGCGACACTTTGAACTTGGTCCAATCGCACTTGCCATCGTTAAACGAACAACACCGGTTGATGCGCAGTTGAGGGTGGAAAACGTATCCGCATCCCAACAGGTGATTGTGCCCGCATAAATGGAGACGATCGGACAAGGCCTGGTTGTCTTGGTGGCGATGCTGGTCATCATGTGGACGGTGAAGAAGCTCTAAACCCTTAGGATTAAGGCGTGGAAATCGTTAGCGCAATCCTCTTGGGACTTATCTCGTTAATAATTGGCGTTGCGTTGTTGGTTTACGGATTTCGCGGTCGTCGCGAATCCCAAGCACGTGATTCGCGCACATATCGAAGAGGCAGACTTTAAGTGGTCTTCACAATTCCAGAAGGCTTACATCCTGATTTAAATCCACTTGCTTGGATGGTTGGTACTTGGCGCGGCAAAGGCCGAGGAGATTACCCAACGATTGAGAGCTTTGAATACGCACACGAAGTCGTCTTTAATCACGACGGGCGCCCATTTCTAAATTATTACTCGCGTTCTTGGATCATTGATAAAGATGGCGAAATTATTCGCCCCGCAGGATCCGAAACTGGCTTCTGGCGCGTGAAGCCAAATAACGTTTTAGAAGTTGTTATCTCGCATAACACCGGAATCTCTGAAGGCTGGGTCGGAACATTTGATGGGCCAAAGATTCAATTAGTTTTGGATCAAGGTTATTCGGCGCCATCGGCAAAGATTGTTACAGCGGGCGTGCGTTTATACGGACTTGTCGCGGGTGAACTTTTCTTTGCATACGACATGGCAGCGCAAGGACAAGAGTTGCAGGCACATATCTGGTCATCACTCGAACGTCAGTCAGAATAAATGTTTAACGATGCAGTCTTAGCCGAATATGTTAGAGACGGCATTGTCGAATCCGAACACCGCGGATTCTTGGCGATGCTAACCGCCGATGGCGCAATCTTTAAATCACTCGGCGATATCGAAACCAAGATTTATCCCCGTTCTACAGTTAAATGTGTCCAAGCATCAGCAATGGTGCGCCATGGATTAAAACTTGAACCACGATTGTTAGCACTTGCTCAATCAAGTCATTCGGGTGCTGCGATGCATCTTGAAGGTGTGCGCGAAATATTGGCCAGCGTTGGTTTAGATGAAAGCGCGCTGCAATGCTCATTTGATCGCCCGCTCGGCGAAGCCGAACGGCGTGCATGGGGCGATAACCCACCAACACGGATCGCCATGAATTGCAGCGGAAAACATGCGGCGATGTTGGCTACTTGTGTGAAAAATGGTTGGCTGATTGAAAGTTATCTAGAACAAACACATCCGCTGCAAGTTGCGATCAAGGAAGAACTTGAAAAGTTAGCAGGTGAAAGAATTTCATTTACTTCAACCGATGGCTGTGGGGCGCCCTTATTTTTGCTTTCGGTAATTGGTTTGGCGCGTGCAATCCGTGTGATCACTATTTCAACTGATCCAATTCATCAGGATGTTATGTTTGCGGCTCGCAATTTCCCAGAAATGGTTGGTGGTGCTGGACGCCATAACACCGAGATGATGCAACAAGTGCCTGGCTCATTTATGAAAGATGGCGCAGAAGCGGTAAATGTTTGCTCGCTTCGAGATGGCCGCACCTTTGTCTTTAAAGTAAGCGATGGCTCACTTCGTGCATTTCGCACGATCGTGCACACCTGCTTAAATGAATTTGGAATTGATACACCACTAATCCCAGAGAAAGTCATGGGCGGCCAGCGTGTAATTGGCACCATTCGCGCCACGATTTAACAACCCGTACCATTTGGGTATGCAACGCCGCGTAGCCATGTTGATGGTTCACACCTGTCCGCTAGAACAAGCGGGTATTGGTGATGCCGGTGGCATGAATATTTATGTCGCCGAAAGTGCAGCGCGTATGGCCGCGCAAGGGGTGGAAGTAGATATCTTCACCCGCCGCGATCATTTAGATCGCCCCGAGGTTGTCGAACTTTCACCTGGCGTAAATGTCCACCACTTAGATGCAGGTCACGATTTACATTTAACTAAAGAGCAAGTTCCTCAGCACTTTGCCGAACTAAGTGCAGAACTTAAGAAAGTGCTCTCTGGGGATCGTCACTACGACTTGATTCATTCGCATTACTGGTTATCCGGAAAAGTTGCGATGCCAGTTGCTAAAGATCTCAAAATACAATTAGTGCACACCATGCACACTATGGCGCGCGTTAAGAATTTAACTCTCGCCGAAGGTGAAACCCCAGAACCGATGATTCGTGTGCAGGGTGAAACACAGATTGTTGCCTCAGCTAATGCACTTACTGCTAATACCGATGCCGAAGCGGCGAGCTTGGTTTCTTTATATGAAGCATGTCCTGACATTGTTCATGTCGTTACTCCTGGCGTAGATCTTTATAATTTCACACCAGGTGCGGGTCGCCAATCGGCTCGTAAAATTCTTGGTATTGATCCTGATGCTCATCTCATAATTTTTGTAGGGCGTATCCAGCCACATAAAGGACCTGAACTTTTAATTCGTGCAACTTCCGAAATGCTTTTGCACTCTCCCCATCTTGCTTCAAAACTTCGGGTTTACATCGTTGGTGGGGCATCTGGTGCAAATAGCAGTGAAGTAGAACGTTTGCAGGAACTTGTTACCTGGTTGGGTATCAACGATGTTGTTTCATTCTCACCACCTGTTGCTCGCGCCAAACTACCTAATTGGTATCGCGCCGCTGATTTAGTTTGCGTTCCAAGTTACTCTGAAAGTTTTGGGCTAGTTGCACTTGAAGCCCAAGCCTGTGGCACACCTGTTGTTGCAACTGCTGTTGGCGGACTTCGCACAGCGGTTGCTGACGGTATTTCCGGCGTACTTGTAGATGGTCACGATCCCCGCGCCTGGTCTTCGGTTTTAGCGCGCTTGCTGCAAGAACCACAGCGTCGTGTACTGCTTTCAATGGGAGCGGTCGAACATGCATCGCACTTTGGTTGGGATGCAACCGCCCGCGGAACCTTAGATATTTATGATCAAGTAATTACTGATGCAGCACGCGTCAACAAATCGATCGGTTAAAAGTGACCTCACTTGATCCCAAGTCTGTAATTGTGGAATTTCTAGAATCGCACGATCTGGAATATGAAGAAAAAGATGGAAAGACTTATCTAATCACTTTACCGGGTGAGAAAAAACTGCAGACACATTGCGCCCTAATCATTGGCGACCATTCTCTGAGCATTAACGCATTTGTAATTCGCAAACCTGATGAAAACGTGGGCGAGGTTCATGCCTGGTGCATGGCCAAGAACGCTGGCATGTATGGGATCGCCTTTGCTACCAACGAACTTGGTGATATTTTCTTAGTCGGACGCTTACCACTTGCAGCGGTGACAGATCGTGAGATTGATCGACTTGTCGGCGCGGTGTTGCAATATTCAGATTCTTCATTTAATCCGTTGCTGGAATTGGGCTTTGCAAATGTGATTCGTCGCGAATGGGCTTGGCGCCTCAGTCGAGGTGAATCCTTGGCAAATCTGGATGCATTTAAGCATTTGATTTAATTTTTAGCGCCTCACGTGGCAAGATAAGGGCTATGTCGAACTACGAATTGATCTTGTTGCGCCACGGTGAATCCGAATGGAATGCCAAGAACCTATTTACTGGCTGGGTAGACGTTCGTTTATCTGCAGTGGGTGAAGCAGAAGCTGCGCGTGGTGGAAAGTTATTAGCCGAACACAATCTTTTGCCAGATGTAGTTCACACATCTTTATTACGCCGCGCAATCCATACATCGCAGTTAGCCCTTGATGCATGTGATCGTCACTGGATTCCGGTTCATCGCTCATGGCGCTTAAATGAACGCCACTATGGCGCTTTGCAAGGCAAAGATAAGAAAGAAACTTTGGCCACATACGGCGAAGAACAATTTAAATTATGGCGTCGTTCATACGATGTGCCGCCTCCACCAATTGATCCAAATGACCCATATAGCCAAGCCAACGATGCCCGCTATGCCGACTTAGGAAGCGATCTGCCAGCAACTGAATGTTTGAAAGATGTTGTGGCTCGCATGATGCCTTATTGGCAAGAATCTATCGTGCCTGACTTAAAAGCAGGCAAGAGAGTTTTAGTAACTGCTCACGGTAATTCTCTGCGTGCTTTAGTAATGCACTTAGATGGAATTTCAGAAGTAGATATTGCAGAACTAAATATTCCTACTGGAATTCCACTTCTTTATAACTTGGACGCAAACTTTGCCCCGATTAAAAAAGGCGGAGAGTACTTAGATCCACAGACCGCGAAGGCTGCTATTGCCGCGGTTGCGAATCAGGGGAAGCGTTAATCTCAGCTGGTGCTGATGTTCCACTATTAATATTTTTGTAGTCATCGCGCTTATCGCGAATGATTACTTCGGCAGTGACTAATCCGGCACGAGCGAAACTAATTAAAAGTTTTACGTGGCGACCTGCAACCGGGGTCACACCGAAGAAAACTGCCTTGGCGTTTGCGCTGTCACCTTCAAAACGAATTGGCGCTTGCTGCTTTAGTGAGTTCTCACCAGTAATAGTCGCTTGGTTTCCACCAACGGAAATACCCAATAACTGATCTGTCTCGGCGCCTTGGTTAACAATGGTTCCAATAAGAACGGCATCGCCAGTTTCAGTTGCAACTAGCAGCATGTTAAGAATCTTTATTTTGCTTCCATTTTCAGTAATGGTAACTTCAACGCCATCGGTTACTTGCTTGATCAATCTAGTTGGAGCGCTTTGCCCAGAACCGCAAGCTGTTAGTGAAGTTGCAAGCACAAGTGCGGAAATTACAGTGATAGTGCGAGGCATAGGGGACATTCTCTCATGCGTTTTTCAATGGTTATTACATTCATGATGAATAGCGAATAGCGCCTGTCTTGCATAAAGCCCTTATTTAACTGGGTTTTCTTGCCCGTAAATCGCTGGTAGAATAGACCCTCTAGCGAAGGGCAACACATGACATTTAAGGTCGGCGAAACCGTTGTTTATCCTCATCACGGTGCAGCTCTAATCGAAGCGATTGAAACTCGAATCATTAAGGGCGAAGAACGTACCTACCTAGTCTTGAAAGTTGCACAAGGGGATCTCACGGTTCGCGTTCCTGCAGACAACGTTGATCTCGTCGGAGTTCGCGATGTTGTCGACAGCGCCGGCCTTGATCGCGTATTTAGCGTTCTACGTCAGCCTTACACAGAAGAACCAACCAATTGGTCACGTCGTTACAAGGCCAACCTAGAAAAACTTGCCTCAGGAGATGTCATTAAGGTCGCCGAAGTTGTGCGCGATCTATACCGCCGCGATTTAGATCGTGGACTCTCTGCTGGTGAAAAGCGCATGCTCGCCAAGGCGAAGCAGATCCTGATCTCTGAGCTAGCTCTTGCCGAGCGCACAGATGAAGAGAAGGCTGCAGTTCTCCTTGACGAGGTTCTCGCTTCTTAAGTAACAAAGCAAACTCATGATCGCTGCAATCATTGCTGCTGCAGGCAGTGGCGAAAGATTTGGCGCATCCATCCCCAAGGCTTTAATCCAGCTGGGTGATCGCACTCTTATCGAACATGCTGTTTCGGCGATTTCATCTGTTGTTGATCAAATAATTGTCACCGCACCTGCCGGATATGAGAAAGAGATTCAAAAGCTAGTTGGTGATGGCATAACTGTTGTTACTGGTGGCGCTACTCGCTCGGAAAGCGTGCGTATCGGTTTATCAAAAGTATTATGTGAAGCCGAATATGTATTAATTCATGATGCCGCCCGTGCTCTGGCTTCCCCTGCTCTGGCGCAAAGCGTGGTCGCTGCTTTAAAAAGTGGCGATGTTGCAGTTATTCCAGGGCTGGCACAAACCGATACCGTAAAAATTATCAACGCAGACGGATTTGTAACCGCCACACCAGATCGCACTTCAATGCGTAGAGTGCAGACTCCCCAAGGATTTACTTACGCAGTTATTAACCAAGCCCATGCCCAAGCTGGTGAAGCCACTGATGATGCAGCACTTGTTGAATTACTTGGTAAATCAGTGCGTGTAATTGATGGCGAAGAACGTGCGCTAAAAATTACGACTCCAACGGATCTAGCAACAGCCTTGCAATTTTTGGGTCATTCAAATTCATTTAAATCAGGTGTTGGAGTTGATGCCCACCACTTTGAAGCAGGACGACCACTTTGGTTGGCTGGTTTGTTGTGGCCCGATCAAGATGGCGTCGAAGGACATTCCGATGGCGATGTCGCAGCGCATGCAATTTGTGATGCTTTATTTGCGGCAAGTGGACTTGGTGATATCGGAAGTAATTTCGGAACAAACAAACCAGAATATAAAGGGGCATCAGGCACAACTTTGTTGAAAGAAACAATGGCACTCGTTGAAAATGCTGGATACAGAATTTCACATGTTTCAGTACAAGTAATCGGCAATCGTCCCAAGATTGGTGCACGTCGCACCGAAGCGATCGCTGCGCTTTCACAGGCTTTAAATGGCGCCGAAGTCGCGCTACTTGCAACAACCACCGATGGCATGGGGTTAACCGGGGAAGGCAAGGGTATTGCCGCCATTGCATCAGCGCTGATTTATTATAAATAACCTTCGCAAGATAGACTTAGTCAATGAGTTCGCTATCTTTATATGACACGCTAACGCGAACCACATCAACATTTGTGCCGCTAAAAGCTGGCGAGGTCGGCATTTATTTGTGTGGCGCGACCGTGCAGGCACCGCCGCATATTGGCCATGTGCGCTCTGGTGTTAACTTCGACATCTTGCGCCGTTGGCTTACTAAATCTGGCTACAACGTTACCTTCATACGTAATGTCACCGATATTGATGACAAGATTTTGCACAAGGCTTTTCATGAAAAGGCGCCATGGTGGGCAGTTGCCATGAGATATGAGCGTGAATTTTCTGATGCCTATACAGCGTTAAATGTGCAACCACCAACGTATGAACCACGCGCAACCGGGCACATCACCCAGATGATTGATCTAATGACTTTGTTAATCGAACGTGGCGCAGCCTATGCGCCAGGCAATGGCGATGTTTATCTAGAAGTTCGCAAATTGCAATCCTATTTAAATTTATCTCGTCAAAAAGTAGATGACTTACTGCCGGCGGCAGATGCCGATGAGACATTTAAGAAAGATCCACGTGACTTTGCACTTTGGAAAGCAGCTAAGCCGGGAGATCCGTCTTGGCCAACTCCTTGGGGCCCTGGACGCCCGGGTTGGCACTTGGAATGTTCTGCGATGGCGCATGCTTATTTAGGTGAATCATTTGATATTCACGGCGGTGGGCTTGATTTGATTTTCCCGCACCATGAGAACGAGATTGCCCAATCTGAAGCCGCTGGGTATGCATTTTCAAAGCGCTGGATGCACAACGCTTGGGTGACGGCGTCCGGTGAAAAGATGAGCAAATCACTTGGCAATTCATTGCAAGTTGTTGAACTTCTAAAATCTGTGCGCGGAATCGAATTGCGTTGGTATCTGGGCAGTGCGCATTACCGTTCGATGCTCGAGTTTTCACATGAGGCTTTAGCTGAATCAGCAACTGCCTTCGGCCGCATCGAAGGTTTCCTAACGCGTGCTTCTGAAATACTTGGCGCTGTACCAACTCCGATTATTTCACAAAGATTTACCGATGCGATGAACGATGATTTAGCGGTTCCAACTGCTTTAGCGGGTATTTCTGAGGCGTTGCGCCTTGGTAATAGCGCAATTACTTCTGGGGATAAGGGCGTTATTAAAGCCAGCGCAGATGAAATTCGCGGTGCACTTGAAGTACTTGGATGTGATCCTTTTGATCCAGCCTTTGCTTCTAGTGGCGGAGAAGTTTTAACGAGTGCGCTAGATGGAGTTATTCAATTAGCGCTGGCACAACGCACAGCAGCGCGCGATCGCAAAGACTTTGCAGCATCTGATCAAATTCGTGATGGATTGGCCGCACTTGGAATAGTTATTGAAGACACAGCACAAGGGCCACGTTGGTCTATCTCACAGATAAGCGAGAAGTAAATGGCCGGCACCGCAAAACCTCGTGGCGCAGCTCGTTCAAGTTCGAAAAAAGGACCAACTGGCGGAACTGGTGGGAAAAATAAACGCCGCTTAGAAGGTAAAGGTCCAACGCCTAAGGCTGAAGACCGTCCATATCACGCAGCTGCAAAGCGAAAGAAGGCTGCTGAAAAGAAAGTTTCACCTCGTACTCGCACTGGCCGTAGCGAAAAACCAAAGGGTGAAATCGTTTCTGGTCGTAACGCAGTCTTAGAAGCACTTCGCGCCAGCGTTCCGGCAACTGAACTTATTGTTGCGCGCAGCATTGATGTTGATGATCGCGTGGCTGAAGCGTTGCAACTTGCTTTGCACCTGCAACTTCCAATTCGCGAAGTACACCGCGCTGAATTGGAAGGAATAAACGCAAATAGCCAAGGAATAATCTTGGCAATTAAGCCTTATCAATACTCTTCATTCCAAGAAATTGCAGAACGTGCTAATCATCCGATCTTGATTGTCGCACTCGATGGAGTTACAGATCCACGTAACTTAGGTGCAATTGTGCGAAGTGCTGCAGCATTTGGTGCAGCCGGAGTTGTTATGACCGAACGTCGCGCAGCTGCAATGACCGCATCAGCTTGGAAATCATCGTCTGGTTCAGCAGCACGTTTGCCCGTTGCGCAAGTAACGAATATGGCGCGCACCATCGAAGATGCTAAGAAATTAGGCTGTTTTGTTATCGGCTTAGATGGCGAATCAGATCAGACCCTTAGCGGCATGAAAGTTGCTAAAGAGAATGTCATGATCGTTGTTGGATCTGAAGGCAAGGGACTTTCTCGCTTGGTTCGCGAAAAGTGCGACCTGGTTGTATCGATTCCAATGCGTGCAACCACTGAATCACTCAACGCCAGCGTGGCAACGTCAATTGCCTTGTTCTGGGTAGATGAGCAACGCCGTAAATAATTAGAAAGAAAAGGAAAATGAAGTACAAACGTTTAATCGTCTGCGGAGATTCATACTCTGAGGGCATGTCCGATGAGATCATCAACGGGCAATATCGTGGATGGGCAGATCGCATTGCAGATGTGATGGCTCGCAGCGAGCCTGATTTCACTTATGTGAATCTGTCAGTTCGAGGAAAATTATTAAAGCAGGTAATTGATGATCAGTTACCAGTTGCAATTGGCTACATCACCGGTCCTGATACTTTGTTATCTTTTCACGCGGGTGCAAATGATGCGCTGCGACCAAGTTACAAACCGGAAGTTGCGCAAGCACTTTATGCCGATGCGGTGCGCCGTGCCGCTGCAACAGGTGCAACTCTGATGTTATTTACTGTTCTAGAACGCACCGGAAACGCAGGACGTGGTTCCGATGTTTGGGCGGCGAGATTTAGTGAATTCAATAAAATTGTTCGCAAAGTTGGCGCAGAAGTTGGAGCAATAATTGTTGATGCTAACAATGAAACTTTCTTTAGTGATAATCGTTTTCTCGCCTTTGACCGCTTACATTTAAATGCCGAAGGTCACAAACGCGTTGCCCAAGCGCTACTAGAAAAATTAGGTTACCAATTCGATTCTGCTTGGCGAATACCACTTCCGCCTGCGCCAGCGACGTCTTGGTTATCGCGACGTATTTCATCTACAATTTGGTTTATCATATTTGCACTACCTTGGATTTGGCGCAGATTGCGCGGTAAATCATCGGGTGATGGCCGAAGCGCTAAATATCCAACGCCTACGCGCTGGCCCGTTTAGCCGCTGGCCATATACCGATAACTAGAAGTTCACTTTGAAGAGAGATGATTAGACCATGCCTGATTCAGCACACCTGATTGATCGAGAGATCAGCTGGCTTTCATTTAATGAGCGAGTACTCGAACTCGCCGAGGATGAAACTATTCCACTGCTAGAGCGCGTTCGTTTCTTAACAATCTTCGCATCAAATTTAGATGAATTTTACATGGTGCGCGTGGCATCAATTCTAGGAAAAATTGAAACTAATCTAAATTTAGTTAATTCGGCTGGCTACACACCCGCTGAACTTCTTTCTGCAATTTCAGTTCAGGCGGGTGAATTAACTCGTCGCCATGCCAATTTGTTCAAGAATAAAATTGCCGCAGAGTTAAAGGCAAATAAGATCGAAGTTATCCACTGGGATGATCTATCTGATGATGAACGCGGTTATGTTTCTCGAATTTTCAACGATCGAATTTTTCCAGTACTGACGCCTCTTGCAGTAGATCCTTCACACCCGTTTCCTTATATCTCTGGACTCTCACTCAACCTGGCAGTAATTGTCAAGAATCCAAAAACTTCTGAAGAATATTTCGCAAGAGTAAAAGTTCCACCAATTCTCTCACGCTTCATCTCAGTTAGCCCTGCTCCACAAAGCACACGCTTCCTACCTCTCGAGGATTTAATCTCGATCCACTTGCAAGAACTTTTCCCAGGAATGTTGATTGAAGACCATTACACATTCCGCATTACCCGCAATCAAGATATTGACCTTGATGAAGACGATTCTGAAAATCTTTTGACTTCCCTTGAACAAGAATTGGCGCGGCGACGTTTTGGCCCACCGGTTCGTTTGGAAATTGAATCTGGCGTAGGTGAAAAGTTGCGTAATAAATTATGCGAACAACTAGATATCAACCCTGCAAATGTGCTTTCATTACCAGCACCACTAAACCTTTTGGATTTATCAAAAATTGCGGATTTAGACCTACCTAAATTGAAATATCCTCCGTTTAGATCGCGGACAGTTGCATCGCTACGCGAGGTGGATTCTGAAGAACCAGATCTATTCTTCGCGGCGATTCGCCAAGGGGAAATTCTGCTTCACCACCCTTATGAATCATTTACCTCATCTGTCGTGCAGTTTTTGCAGCATGCCGCGGAAGATCCAGCTGTATTGGCGATCAAGCAGACTCTCTACCGCACATCAGGTGACTCACCAATTATCGAAGCGCTAATTGAAGCCGCCGAAGCCGGTAAACAAGTTTTGGCAGTAATCGAACTGCGTGCTCGATTTGATGAACAAGCGAATGTGAGATGGGCTCGCAAACTTGAAGCCGCTGGCGTGCACGTTGTTTATGGCCTTATGGGGCTAAAGACGCATGCCAAGTTATCTCTGGTTGTGCGCGATGAAGCACAAGGGCTACGCCTTTACTGTCATATGGGAACTGGAAATTACAATCCAAAGACTGCACGTTTCTATGAAGATTTGGGAATCCTCAGTGCCGACCCAGTGCTGACCGATGATCTAACAAAATTATTTAATCAACTATCAGGATTCGCACCACACTCAACTTATTCACGATTACTCGTTGCGCCACGCACATTACGCAGTGGCTTGTTGGAAAAAATCGCCAACGAAACCGCAATGGCTAATGCTGGTCGACAATCAGGCATCCAAATGAAACTTAACTCCTTGCTAGATGAAGAATTTGTTGAAGCTCTTTACACCGCTTCGCAAGCTGGCGTTAAAGTTGATCTTGTCGTTCGCGGTATTTCATCAATTAAACCTGGCATTCCTGGACTCTCAGAAAATGTAAGAGTTCGCTCAGTGCTGGGCCGCTTTCTTGAGCACTCACGTATCTACCACTTTGTAAATGGCGGAGATGATGAATTCTGGATCGGTAGCGCTGATTTGATGCATCGCAACCTTGATCGTCGCGTTGAAAGTCTAGTTCGTATTGAGCGTCCCACACATAAAGCATCACTACAAGAGATCTTTGATTTATCACTAAGTGAAGAGACTGCAAGCTGGCATCAAGATCAAGATTCTTGGAAGAATGTCACTAAGAATTCAAAAGGTGAACCACTGCAAGATCTGCAGAGCCTCTACATCAAACGCTATAAGAAAGTACATTAATGGCAAAAGAGTTAGAGACACCGCTTATCCAAGCCGCTGGCGCAGTTCTATGGCGCAAGTCTAAAATTTCACAATTAGAAATTGCTGTCATCCATCGCCCTAGATATGACGATTGGTCTCTGCCGAAAGGCAAAGTCGAATCTGGTGAATCACATATTTCTGCCTGTTATCGCGAAATCCAAGAAGAGACAGGATATGAATCAACTTTCGGTCCTGAAATCGGAACAGTTGTTTACAAACTGGAAGGCATGCCCAAGGAAGTTAGATATTGGGCCGCGGCCGCAACGATAAAGACGGGAAATCCAAATCCACAAGAGGTTGACGAAGTTATTTGGTTGGCACCTACGAAAGCGAAAGAGAAGTTAACTAATAAAGATGATCGTGCAATTGTGGACTTCTTTCTAGAATTTGGCGCAGATACGTTCCCGATCATTTTGCTACGTCACGCCAAAGCTTTAAAGCGCACCGAATGGGATGGTGATGATGGTGATCGTCCACTAGAACATCGCGGCCAGTTAC
The DNA here is from genome assembly GCA_009691135.1 of Candidatus Planktophila sp. GTDB lineage: Bacteria > Actinomycetota > Actinomycetes > Nanopelagicales > Nanopelagicaceae > Planktophila. Next base: position 1,775 of record SHVF01000025.1, on the reverse strand, counting down.
AAGCCAAGCGATTGCTTCCTATCTATCTTCCATATGGGATATCTGAAGTTCATACATCAGATGCCTTACGTTGTATTGAGACAATCGATCTAATGGCGCACTTAATAGAGAAAACGCCAATATTTGCAGCAGATTTATCTGAATACGGTTATGCCAAAGATAAAGAAGCTCCACTTGATTATGTTCAAGATTTGATGGATCGTGGCGTTGCGGCAATCGTCTGCAGCCATAATCCGATTATTCCAAAGTTGGTCAAGAAACTAGTTGGCAAGAAATACTTTAAATCAATGGATCGCGAATTAGAACCAGCGCAAGCTATTGTCCTGCACTGCCGCGCAGGTGAAGTTATAGCTTGCGATTGGATCGACGAACCAATTATTTAGTTTAAGTTAATTTAGTTTAACGTTCCATCCAGTCAAGCCAGCGTAAAACAATGCCTTCACGCAGCGCCCAAGGGCAGATCTCTAACTCATTAATCTGTAACTTCTCCATAGCTGTATGCGCAACAATGGCTCCGGCAACGATTTGACGAGCTCGGCTCTGTGAAACTCCGGGCAATTCTGCGCGTTCTTTGTTCGACATTGCTTGTAACTTTGGGATCATTTTATTTAAAGAGTTGATCTTAAGATATTTGGCATTGTCACCAAACCAATGTTCGCTAAGTCGGGCCAAAGTTCTAAAAGTTTTGCTAGTTGCAACAAAGTGATCGGCAAAGTGATCCATGATGTCACGAGGGACTGACTCCTTAATTTGTTCAGCAACATAACTTTCTAAGGCCTTAATTTCTTTTGAGATATGCGGATCAGAACCCAAATATTCGCGGGTTAAGCGTGATGCCCCAAGCGGCAGTGAAACTGTGGCTTCGGCACTTTCATCATCGCCGACGGCAATTTCCAGTGATCCTCCGCCAATATCTAAAACTAGCAAGCGCCCACTTGACCAACCCAGCCAACGGCGAACCGCAAAGAAAGTCATGCGCGCTTCATCATCTCCTGATAAAACTTGTAGATCAATTTCAAATCTCTGATTTATCTGATCTAGGATCTCTTTGCCGTTCTTAGCATCGCGAATTGCTGAAGTGGCAAAGGCTAAAATTTCTTCAGTTTGAAATTCGCGTGCATGTGAAATCGCATCTGCAATAGCGGTTTCCAGAAGCACTACGCCTTCAGGCGTTATATCGCCCTCTTTATTTAGATATTCGTGAAGGCGAAGTTCAACTTTTTGACTGCTGGCCGGGCTTGGTCGCGCTCCTGGATGGGCATCAACTACTTGGAGGTGGACGGTGTTTGATCCCACATCTAAAACGCCCAATCGCATGCGGCAAACCTACCTGCTTGCTTTGATTGCGCCCTTGATTTTTACATTACGCAATTAACTGCCATAATTACGCACTATTGCTCACAAGGCAATTGGCCTCTCTAGCTCAGTGGTAGAGCAGCGCACTTGTAATGCGCAGGTCGTCAGTTCAATCCTGACGGGGGGCTCTTACGTTTTATTCCTGCATTTTCGTTCAATATTCACACAGGTTTACCCAGAATTTCCTTGACAATCGCTCTCTTCGGAGGACACTATTTAAATATAAATAATGTGGGCGAAAGGCCTCTCATGGAACATCGAAATTTTCGTAGGTTTCTTGTATTAATTTTATCTGTCGTAATGACCGCAGGCGGATCTCTAACAAGTGTTCGAGCAAACCATGAGCCGGGACATGTCGTACCAGGCGCAACTGGACCTGCCGGACCCCCTCCATCCGGACCTGCACCTGCACCCGCGCC
>SHVF01000024.1 GCA_009691135.1 Candidatus Planktophila sp. | reverse complement strand
TAGTTGAACTTCGCTATACATTTGGAGATCAACTTGGTCAATTTTCAGGACGCATTAAAACTGAAATTGAATTACTTGCAATGGAGAATGAATTCGGAGAATTTGCTGTGTACATCGTTGAAGTCTGTCGCGATTGTTCATGGAACCATCTGTGCGCTTCATACCTATTAGGTGATGGATCTGAGCGAAAGCCACCCCGTAGGGTACGCACCCTAGAAGATGATGATTGGGTTAAAGGGTAACCTTTAGAAATGATCCGCAGAAAGCTAATCCGCACCGCCGTATTCCTGGCTGGCTTCGGCTTTATTGCCGGGTCCACGCTCTTTGCTTTCGCTTGGTTTACCGTTTCGATTCCTGATCCAAATGCATATGTAAATAGTCAATCCACGATTATTCAGTATTCCAATGGCCAAGAGATTGGTCGCATCGGTTCACAGAACCGGCAGATTGTGCCACTGGCAAAAATTCCAATGGATTTACGTAACGCTGTATTGGCGGCCGAAGATCGCAGTTTTTATTCCAATAAAGCATTTAGCGTTACTGGTATCGCACGAGCGCTCCTTAATAACTTAAAGTCAGGCACTTTAAATGGTGAAGGTGGATCAACCATCACCCAGCAGTATGCCAAGACCGCTTTCTTATCACCGAGCCGAACAATTCAACGCAAGATAAAAGAGTTGGTCATCTCACTCAAATTAGAAAACTCTTTAACAAAAGATCAAATATTCGAAAACTACCTAAATACCATTTACTTTGGCCGCGGTTCATACGGCGTACAGACCGCTTCGCAGCAATACTTCAATCGTAACGCCAACCAATTAACACTTTCTCAAATAGCAGTTATAGCCAGTATTTTGCGTTCCCCTGGCTATTACGATCCCTCACTTTCAAAAGAAAACGAAGAACGTCTGAAGGGCCGATTCCAATATGTAATTAATGGAATGTTAGATCGCAAATGGATCGCCGCCGAAGATGCGACAAAAGCAAAGTACCCAACAGTTATCCCACGAACCAAAGCCGGACAACTGAGTGGACCTAAAGGACATATCGTTGCGGCGGTTCAAAAAGAGATGGGTAAATTAGGTTTTAGTGAAGACCAACTCTTAGTTGGCGGACTGGTTATTAAAACAACACTGGTACAGCGTGCGCAACAGGCAGCAGTTGATGCCGTAACTAAGTTATATCCAAAGAAAGCGCCAGAGAATTTACGTATTGGCTTAGCCGCTATCCGCCCCGGCACTGGTGAAATAATTGCGATGTATGGCGGACGCGATTATCTGGTGCGCCAATTAAATGATGCTACGCAGTCAATTGCGCTAGCTGGGTCGACTTTTAAGCCATTTGCACTGGCCGCAGCCCTTGAGGCTGGTATTCCCCTTACCTCAATGTGGAATGGTGATTCACCGCAGATATTTGATGATCTAGGTAAGCCGTATGAGGTTTCCAATTATGGAGATGAAGGTTGGGGCCAAATAGATTTAATCAATGCAACGAAACATTCAATTAACACAGTCTATGTTCCGCTGGGACAGAAAGCCGGTCTAGATAAAGTTGTTGATGTCGCTCGTCGCGCCGGTATCCCTGAATCTGTTGCGATGGTTCCCGCACCTTCTGTAACTCTTGGCGTTGCCAGCCCACATGTAATCGATGTTGCAAGTGCATATGCCACTTTTGCAGCACAAGGAATCTTTTCGAAACCATATTTAATCGCCTCCGTTACTGGACCAAATAAAGGCTTGCTCTATGAAGGTCAATCACAAACCCAAGAAGTTTTCGCAAAAGATGTAATGGCAGATTTAACTTATGCACTTAAGAGCGTGGTCAACGGTGGAACGGGATCGGCAGCCCTTGCATTGGGTCGCCCAGCTGCCGGTAAGACCGGAACTAGCCAATCAAATGCCTCTGCTTGGTTTAGTGGCTACACACCACAACTTGCCGCCTCCGTTGCGCTATTCCGTGACAGCGCATCTGAATCACTTAACGGAATCGGTGGATTAACTTCTGTAACAGGTGGAACTTTCCCTGCAAGAATTTGGACAGCATTTATGAAGGGTGCACTTAAAGGCGAACCAATCATGAGTTTTCCAGCCCCAGTAAACATCGGTGGACTTGATCCAGTGGTAATGACGAGTGGCGGAACTCAGACAATCAAGGAGAAGTAAGCCTTGCAAACCAAAGTGCGAGCGATAATCGCTCTTGCGGTGCTTGTCTCGTTAATCAGTTTTGTAAAATTTAGCCAATGCGCGAGTTCGGGATGGGCAACTCCTGATCAATATATTCATGCTTGTTATTCTGACATTCCTGCGCTCTATGGCGAACGCGGCTTAAGTAAAGGCGATTGGGCTTATTCCAACGGGGCGGATTCAGTTGAATACCCAGTAGTCACCGGCGCAATCATGTGGGCGCTTGCGCAAATAACTCCGGGCGGTGAAGGCGCAATAACAAACTATTTCAATATAAATATATTTTTCCTAGCCTTACTATTTATTTTTATCGCGCTGATAGTCCATAAGATGCGGCCGGAGTTTTCATATCTATTTCCTTTGGCGCCAGCGGCAATCGCATCACTATATATAAATTGGGATTTATGGGCAATTATTTCAATGTTAGGCGCAATTTACTGGTTTGATCGAAAACATTTAGATTTGAGTGCGATTGCCCTAGGTTTATCTATATCAACTAAGTTTATGCCGGTATTTCTTTTGCTACCTATCGCTTTAATTTTCTTGCGACGCAATCAACTTCGCGCTGCGCTTCAATATTTTGCGGTTACCGCCCTTACTTTTGCGGCAATCAATTTGCCAGTTTACTTAACCACACCAGAGGGTTGGTTGCGTTTCTACCAATTAAATCTCACTCGCGGTTCTGACTGGGGTTCACTTTGGTATGCCATGTCATCACTTGGTATAAATATGCCAAACACGGATTATTTAGCAATCTTACTTTTATTAGCAGGATTTTCCGCAATTACACTCTATATCTTAGAGCTACGCAACGTTCCGTCATTGGCTGTTCTTAGTTTCATTGTGATGGCAACTGTTATGTGTGTCAGTAAAGTTTATTCACCACAATATGTTTTATGGTTAACCCCACTTGCTGTGATTGCCCTGATTGATAAACGTGACTTGCATGTTTTTTGGATTTGGCAAGGTGCAGAACTGATTTATCACATTGCAATTTGGCAGCACCTAGCATCGGTTACTGGTGCCACCTTTGGCCTGCCGCTTTTTGGATATGCGATCATCAGCGTGGCTAGAATCGCGGCAACCGTTTATCTAATCGTGGCCCTGGTTCGACGCGGCCTGGCTGGGGGCTCCCAAAGCCCGCTCTCCCACAAATCCCTGCGTGAATTTCTCTTTGAAAGCACCAACGCGTACCCTTGACCCTTCAGCGTAAGGCGCCCATCGGGTCAGCCAAACAAAGAAGCACTAACCCTCCTGTCACGGAAATGCCGTGGCCGTCTTAGTCCAGAGGAGGTCGGGTTAACGCATGCGTCACTATGAATTAATGGTCATTCTTGATCCAGAACTTGAAGAACGCACAGTCACACCAAGCCTTGAGACATATCTCAAGATCATCAAAGATAGTGGTGGCACGGTAAATAAGCTTGACCTTTGGGGCAAGCGCCGTATGTCATTTGAAATCTTGAAAAAGGGCGAAGGTATCTACGCAGTTGTTGATATGAACTGCGAACCAGATGCAATCAAAGAGTTGGATCGCCAACTTAATTTGAATGAATCGGTATTGCGCACAAAGGTTATACGTCCCGAATAATCCACATCCCTGGAGCGTCGCTCCCGGTATGTCATTCATAGACGGTAATTTAAAGCAAGGACTCCACCAGTAGATAAGTCTCAGAGATCTGAGAGATAAGAGGTAAGTAAATGGCAGCAGGAGATACAACAATTACAATGATCGGCAACTTAGTTGACGATCCCGAGCTTCGTTTCACACCATCAGGTGCGGCCGTTGCGAAATTTCGCGTTGCCTCAACACCTCGTTATCTAGATAAGACAACGAATGAATGGAAAGATGGCGAGAGCCTCTTCCTTCAATGTCAGATCTGGCGTCAAGCTGCTGAGAACGTTGCAGAATCGTTGACTAAAGGAATGCGCGTCATTCTCTCTGGTCGCCTAAAGCAGCGTTCATATGAAACTAAAGAAGGTGAAAAACGCACAGTATTTGAGGTAGAAGTTGATGAAGTTGGTCCATCACTACGTAACGCAACTGCAAAAGTGACTCGTGCACAACGCGCAGGCGGAACAACCGGTGGATTCTCGGCACCAGCTGCAACCGGCGGAGAGTCATTTAATGAGGATCCTTGGGCTGCTGCTTCAACAACAACAAATGCGGGCGGCGGATGGGCAACCACCACTTCCGAAGAACCACCTTTTTAAACCTTAATTAACCTATCCATCCATTCCTAGTTCTATACCAAAACGGTAAAAAAATTAGGGCCCACTTAAAAGGAGCACCACAATGGGAGCAAGAAATAACCGGAACCTCAAGGAACCGAAGAACAAGGGCGCAAAAGCTGCTGCCTTAAATAAGAAGTTCAAGAAGAAGCCTTGCAGCTTCTGTCGCGACAAGGTGACATATATCGATTACAAAGATATCGCCACCCTTCGCAAGTACATTTCTGATCGCGGCAAAATCCGCGCTCGTCGCGTCACTGGCGCATGCACACAACACCAACGCTCGGTTGCAACAGCTGTTAAGAACAGCCGTGAAGTTGCACTCTTGCCTTACACATCGACAGCTCGCTAAAGGGGAATGAAAATATGAAACTCATCCTTACTCGCGAAGTTGCAAAGGTCGGTTCAGCCGGTGATGTAGTAACTGTTAAAGATGGTTATGCCCGCAACTTCTTGTTGCCACGTGGCGTAGCAATCGCATGGTCACTTGGTGGCGAAAAGCAGATCGAAGGAATCCGTCGCGCTCGCGCTGCACGTGAAGTCCGCGATATCGATCACGCTAAAGAACTCAAGACATCACTAGAAAAGGCATCAGTTATCGTCAACGTAAAAGCTGGCACAGCTGGTCGCCTATTCGGTTCTGTCACAGATAAAGATATTGCTGCAGCCATCAAGGCAGTAGCCGGTGTCGATATCGACCGTCACAGCATCAAGACCGCTGGACATATCAAGAAGGCTGGAGATCACTCAGTTAAGGTTTCACTTGCACATTCAGTTGTTGCGACAGTTACCGTGACAGTGGTTGCAGTTAAGTAAAAATTAATCAAAAAGGCCTGCCACACAACGTGGCAGGCCTTTTTTATGTGGGTGATTGTGAAAGCAGTAAAACAGTGTCAGGCTGGTCCAATGAAGAGAGTCCAAGTAAAAAACACTAGTAATTTTTTATTTGCTGCAGCACTTGCATTTTCTCTTCTATCACCGTCAGTAGCCGCTGCCGCAATCAAGGCGGGCGGGAGTTGCAACAAAGTTGGCCAAGCGGTGACTCAAACAGGCAAAAAATATATATGCATTAAGAGTGGCAATAAAAAAATCTGGAGTAAAGGAATTTTGGTTACCAAAGCTGTTCCAACTCCAACTCCAACTCCAACTCCGACTCCGACTCCGACACCAACACCAACACCAGTCCCAGTCCCAACGCCAGTCCCAGTCCCAACGCCAACACCGACGCCTCGAATCGAATTTACTTTGCCACAACCTAAGCTGGAGTCATTTAGTTTCACTAACTCTCTCCTCTCACTGAAATTTGCGACTAGTTCTAAAGCGGTAGGAGGATTTATCCGCATTGCTGGATTGGGAATTGAGAAAGCAGATGCCTTGACTCCCAAAGACTCCGATGGCGTTGTAACTATCAAATTTAAGATCACAGCAAAAATGACTGAGCAATTTTATGACGTAACAGTTTTCGAATATGGCGATGGTGTCGAATCTCCCTGCTGCACAGGATTTAAAATTAGCTCGGGCCTGCCACCCAAAGGTGATCAACCAACACCAACAAACAGCGGACTTGACCTCAATCTTTATGTTCAGCCAGGAGCACCAACCAGTAAGCCTGTAACTGAAATTTCTAACTCAAAAACCTTTGAAAATTTGGCTAGTTGTCGACTCCCCGATGGCGACCCACAGTTAAGTGACATGACTATTGGATTCCCAATTCCAATGGGCAGAATCAACTTAACTAAAAAGAGTGTTATCCAAATCTTGCCGGTTAGCTTCAATGATATTCCCGCATCAACTAACCCTTTAGCTGATTACGACAACGGCATCTCCACGATGAAGGGTTTTTGGGAGCGCCAATCATTTATTGGAACTGAGATCGAAGTGAGATCGTCAACTACCTATAAAGAGCTTCCCAAATCAGTTCTCTCGTATGAGCTTTCCAGTTCTTTATTTGGTTTTCAAAGCCAGAAGTACTTTGAATTTGTTTCTTTTGTAATTACACAATACGAGAATGAGATTAATTTTTCCAATGTTGACATGGTCGTGGTTGTCGTTCCGTTAGCAACTACAGATAAGCAGATTGGCACCTGGGTTGTAGATACTCAAAGAAGCTTTACAACAAATGAAGGCGTAATTTACAATTACATGTTGACCGGTAGCGGTGATGCTAAAAATGGATCTCAATCCTGGGTGCATGAATATGGTCACGCACTTGGTCTTACAGATATGCGGTTTGTAGATTCCATAAACTCAAGTATTCAACGCCCCGAGGGCTTGGGAGTCTTTGACGTTATGGGTAGTGGGCACGCGGCACCCGAGACTTTGTTGTGGAGCAGATATCTATTAAATATCCTCGCGCCAAGTCAAGTTCTATGTATTTCTCAACCTGGCTCAAGTTCTCATTGGATCCGTCCGCTGGCACAACGAGATACCGGACTCAAAGGATTGATTATCCCAACTGGTGCCTATACAGCGATAACAATTGAGTCTAGAAGAAGTTATGGTTACGACTCATTTTTATCACCAAGAGATCAAGGTGTTTTGGTCTATAAAGTAGATACGCGTATCCCTTACAAGCGCTCTCCTATGCAGATAATTGCTCCGAACAGGAGCACTGATCGAGAGTGGTATACCGATTCGGCGTTAAAGCTAAACGAATCTGTAACTTTTGATGGTTGGAAGATCACCGTTGTCGAGACCGGAGATTTTGGTGATGTAGTTAAGGTCGAAAAAGCAGGTTGATTTAAAATTGACTCAATCTCAGCAATTGAGAAGTTATAAATTACTTTCGTACACAGGGGTTAGGTATAAACACCCCGTCTCTGACCTGCGCTTTCCTTAGAAACTGGCTTAAAAGAGAAAGTTACCCACACCCCGCGCACAGGGATTTACACAGGAAAAGGCGTTTATCCACCTAGTTGTGCACAGCTTTATCCCCAACCCCTTTCGCTTTTGTCAGTGCCAGGTGGGAGGTTTCACCCGTGAGCATCGCCGAATTTCCCAATAATTCATCAAGAGCAAATGCCTCCTATAACAATGTTGGCACCGAATTCGAGCGCACACCACCACAAGATTTAATTGCCGAACAATCTGTACTTGGTGGAATGCTGTTATCAAAGGATGCGATTGCAGATGTACTTGAAATTTTACGCGAACGCGATTTCTATCGCCCGGCGCATGAGTTAATTTACGATGCAGTTCTAGATCTTTATGGTCGCGGCGAACCAGCAGATGCCATCACCGTTTCCGCTGAACTCACTAAACGCGGAGATATTGCGCGCGCAGGTGGCGCACCTTACTTACACACTTTAATTTCTTCCGTTCCAACTGCAGCGAATGCAAGTTATTACGCAAAGATAGTTCGCGAACATGCAATCATGCGCCGCTTGGTTGAAGCCGGAACAAAGATTGTGCAACTTGGTTACAACGTCGAAGGTGAAGTCGATGACGCAGTAGACCAAGCGCAAGCCGAAGTCTATGCAGTTACCGAAAGACGGACATCGGAAGATTATGTACAACTCGCGACTCTTCTCCCTGAAGCACTTGATGAAATCGAAGCGATTCAAAAAGGCACAGCCATTGAAGGCATTAAATCAGGATTCCGTGATTTAGATTTACTTACACATGGCTTTCACCCAGGCAACATGATTATTTTGGCAGCTCGTCCAGCCGTTGGTAAATCAACTCTTGGTCTTGATATCGCTCGCTATGCATCAATCCACGACGGAAAAACTTCTGTCATCTTCTCACTTGAAATGTCTCGTTCAGAAATCACAATGCGTATGCTCTCTGCAGAAGCGCGCGTTGGGCTAAATAACATTCGTTCAGGTCAATTAAGTGATGAAGAATGGTCAAAGTTGGCACGTCGTATGGGCGAGATCTCTGCCGCCCCTCTATTTATCGATGATTCTCCAAACCTTTCAATGATGGAGATCCGCGCTAAAGCCCGCCGCTTAAAGCAGCGCCATGACCTTAAATTAATTGTTATCGACTATCTGCAGCTGATGACTAGCGGCAAGCGTGTAGAAAATCGTCAACAAGAAGTCTCTGAATTCTCACGCCACTTAAAACTTATGGCGAAAGAGTTAAACGTTCCGGTTATTGCTATCTCACAGCTAAACCGTTCACCAGAACAACGCTCTGACAAGAAGCCATTGCTCTCAGATTTACGCGAATCTGGTTCGATCGAACAGGATGCAGATGTTGTTATCTTGCTCCACCGCGATGATATGTATGACTCGCAGAACCGATCAGGTGAAGCAGATCTAATCATTGCCAAGCACCGTAATGGACAAACTAAGACAATTACAGTTGCCGCACAACTTCACTTTGCACGATTTGCAGATATGGCGCCAAATGCTGGCGCCGGGCGTGACTTCACCGCTCCGCAAGATCCCGCTGCTGGCGCCTGGAACGAATAAATTTAGCGCGCGTTATTTTTCGCGCGATCAGCAATGTAAATACCGATCAGAACAATTGCTCCGCCTAATAACTGGATCGCGCTCCATGATTGCGATAGCCAAATCCAAGCGAAAACGCCGGCAAGTACTGGTTCCAACATCCCAATAACACTTGAGGTCGACGCGCTTAGCCTGCGAATTCCACCGACTACAAATAAATACGGAACCATCGTTCCAAAGATAATTATGTAGGAAATCAATAACCAACCGGGTGCGCTAAAATCTGAGAATCTACCCTGCAGATTAATCTCAGTTGTAAAAATTTCAGTTGGAAAATTCCAGATGGGCAATACCAGCGACCAGAAAAGCCCCGCGATTCCCATTCCCCAAACGACCATCGCTTGCGCCGAACGTTTCATACCTTGTGATTGGCTCATCAAGAAATAGATGGCTAGGGCTATTGCGGCGCCGAGCGCCCCCAGGGTTCCAAATAAATCGAAGGCAAAACCTTGCCAAGCTTTGGCGACCAAGATCAGGCCAAATAATGAGAGCGCAATTGCGACCCACATATCTTTGGATACTTCCGTCTTTCGTACGAATTTGATCCAAAGAACGATCCAAATCGGGGCAGTAAATTCGATGATTAGCACCAGACTGAGCGGAACACCCTGCGCGATACCAATGAAATAACCCAGCTGCACCATGGCATAACCGAAGATTCCATAGAAAATTAATGTCGGAATCTCGCGGCGTTCGGCTTTTAGTGAATTGCGATCTTGAACAAAGGTAATAAGAAAAAGTAGAAAAAACGTACCAATAGCCCGAACCTGGGCTAGACGAAAAGTTGTCATATGATCTAGAACCAAGGTGACGATGACTCCATTTAAGGAGAAAAAGATCGCCCCCATAACAAGATAGAACTCACCGCGGTGCTTATTAAGCATTAGGTGAGCCTATCTGAAACTAGGTGAATCTAAAGTTAGAAAGCGTTTTCTGAGATCTCCATAATGGAATTATCGGCACCTTCAACGATTTTACGATCGGCTGAGATATGTGGCAGGTAATTTGCGACAAAGAACTGCGCCGATGCGATCTTGCCAGCATAGAAATCTTTATCTTTAGCAGATGCTGCGCCGATACGCGCAGCTGCAATATCTGCCTGGCGCAATAGCAACCAAGTTGTGATGATGTCACCAACGGCCATCAAAACACGTGATGTGCTTAAGCCAACTTTATAAATCTCAGGTGCTGACTCTTGTGATGCCATAGCATGTCCGACAAGAACACCAACCATGCCATTTAGATCACCTAGGGCTTTAAGTAGCGCTTCTTTCTCAGCTAGGTGTGCTCCGCCGGATTCGGCAAATGTTTGAATCTCTTTACCAAGTAATCCAAGTGCTTTACCGCCATCTTTTACAATTTTACGGAAGAAGAAATCAAGACCTTGAATTGCAGTTGTGCCTTCATACAAAGTATCGATCTTGGCATCGCGAACATATTGTTCAATTGGCCAATCTTGAGTAAATCCAGCGCCGCCAAAAGTTTGTAGTGATTCTGTACCGAGCAGAGTCCAAGACTTTTCAGATCCATAGCCTTTTACTACCGGCAAGAGAAGATCATTTAGCGCTTCCATTAGCTTTGCTTTTTCTTCATCGCCGGCAGCCTTTGCTAACTCAATTTCATCTTGAATTGACGCCGTATAAAGCACTAAAGCGCGCATTCCTTCGGAGTAAGACTTTTGGACCATCAGCGAGCGGCGCACATCTGGGTGGTGAATGATGGTGACACGAGGGCTGGCTTTATCGTTCATTACCTTCATATCCCCGCCTTGAATACGAGTTTTCGCATAAGAAAGAGCCTGTTGGTAACCAGCAGATAGCGTTGCAATTGCTTTAGTTCCAACCATCATGCGCGCGAATTCAATAATTTTAAACATCTGCGCAATGCCTTCATGAACATCACCTAGCAAATAACCAACTGCAGGTTCTTTTTCGCCAAGATTTACTTCACAAGTAGCAGAGACGTTAAGTCCCATTTTGCTTTCAAGAGATGTTACAAAAACACCATTACGTTTTCCAAGGTCACCTGTTTTTAGATCAAACATAAATTTTGGAATCAAAAATAGTGACAGTCCTTTTGTTCCTGGTCCGCCACCTTCGCGACGCGCAAGAACGAAGTGCATAACATTTTCGTAGAAGTCGGCATCTCCTGATGTGATGTAACGCTTTGTGCCGGTGATGTGCCAAGTGCCATCTGCTTGTTGCACAGCCTTGCTGCGACCGGCGCCAACATCGGAACCAGCATCTGGTTCAGTTAGCTGCATTGTGGCACCCCAGTGACGATCCACCATTAACTTAGCCATCTGCTTCTGATCTTGTGTGCCAAGAACGTATGCAACTTGTGCGAATGCATAACCAGATGCGTAGATGTGAATTGCAGGGTTTGATCCCAGAACCATTTCGGCAATCGCCCAACGAACCGCTGCCGGAACTTTCATGCCGCCTAAATCAACTGGTGCATCAAGGCGCCACCATTCACCATCTATATAAGATTTGTAAGATTTAATAAAACTTTTTGGCAATGTGACATTTCCAGTCTCTTTATTAAGGATTGCACCAACGCGATCTCCTTCAACAAAAGATGCCGCAAGATCATTTTCAGTAAGGCGCTTCATCTCCTCCAACATGCCCATCGCAGTTTCGCGATCTAGTTCACTAAATATGGAAGTCCCCAGAACTTTTTCGGTTCCGAGTAGGTCAAAGAGGCAGAATTCGATATCGCGCAGGTTGGCGGTGTAATGGCTCATGGGCAAATAATGCTACCCACCAGTAACTTAAGCAAGCCCAAGTGCACACCTCGCCTGACTTTTCCTTGCTGTCAGATAGGCTCACGCCGTGCTTCTAAGTGATCGCGATATCCGCTCCGAAATCAACGCCGGCCGCGTAACCGTTGAACCATATGAAGAATCGATGATCCAACCATCCTCAGTTGATGTCCGACTCGATAAATTTTTCCGCGTCTTTGAAAACCACAAATATTCAGTAATCGATCCATCGATTGAGCAGTCAGAACTCACCCGTGAAGTAGTTGCCGATGATGGTGAAGCATTTATCTTGCACCCGGGCGAATTCGTTCTGGCCAGCACCTACGAAATCATCACCTTGCCAGATGACATCGCCGGCCGCCTCGAAGGAAAGTCTTCACTCGGCCGCCTTGGGCTGCTCACTCACTCAACTGCCGGATTTATTGATCCTGGTTTTTCAGGACACATCACTTTAGAACTTTCTAACGTGGCAAACTTGCCAGTTAAGTTATTCCCAGGCATGAAAATTGGTCAGCTCTGCTTAATCAAACTTTCCTCCCCTGCCGAGCACCCTTACGGTTCAGCAATTTACGCATCCCGTTACCAAGGACAGCGCGGGCCGACCCCAAGCCGTTCCTTTATGAATTTTCATCAGAGTAAGATCAAGTAACTAGCAAGGGAATACAACCTTTGCTTAAGGGGTTGAAATAACTATGGAAATCATTATCGCACTCGCTGTAGTCGGCCTAGCAGTCCTTTTCTTTATCGCGCAATACAACCGATTAATCCGCCTAAATATCAGCGTCGATGAATCATTCGCGCAGATCGAAGTACAACTAAAGCGCCGCACTGATCTGATCCCTAATTTGGTTGAAACCGTTAAAGGTTATGCAGCACACGAACAAGGTACTTTTGACGCAGTTGTTACAGCGCGCGCCAAAGCAACAACTGCATCAACTGTTGCTGATGTCGCAGCCGCTGACGGAATGTTGACTCAAGCACTTCGTGGGTTGCTGGCAGTTGCTGAGGCTTATCCAGATCTAAAAGCGTCATCTAATTTTCTCTCATTACAAGAAGAGCTTTCAACAACTGAAAATAAAGTGGCTTTCGCGCGCCAGTTCTATAACGATAATGTGCGCAATCTAAATACCGCTGTAAAAACCATCCCTACCAGCTTCTTTGCAGGCTTTGCCAAAGTTACTGAACGCGAATTCTACGAAGTAGAAGACCCACAATCACGCAATGCGCCAAAGGTAACTTTCTAAAAACTGATGGCATCGCACGATTTTCGCGCACAAGAGAGCGCAAATAAAGGTAAGACCTATTTTCTGCTTGCTTCGATGGGGCTGCTCACCGGTCTTGTTGCATATGCGGCCCTTACATACTTTGGCGCTGGCACATCAACGTTTATGGTGCCACTGGCTGTTGGTATTTCACTTATTGGTGTTTGGGGTTCTTATTACGGCTCTGACAAATTAGTTTTGAAGATGACTGGTGCGAAACTAATCCAGCGAGAAGATAACCCCGAACTGTTTAATGTGATTGAAGAGGTTGTCATTGCAAGCGGATTGCCAATGCCGAAAGTTGCCATCGTCGTTGATAGCGCACCAAATGCTTTTGCAACAGGTCGTGATCCTGATCATGCGCTAATCGCATTCACAACCCGCATATTAGAAATTATGGATCGTGATGAACTCCAAGGCGTAATTGCCCACGAAATGTCGCACGTCGCCAACCGTGACACTTTGGTTTCAGCAGTCGCCGCAACCACTGCAGGTGCAATTGCAATCCTTAGTGATTTTCTAATGCGGATGATGTGGTTCGGCGGGGGACGCCGTGATCGCGACAGCAATGCAAATCCAATTATGTTGGTCGTCTCATTATTTGTTTTAATCTTGGCACCCATTGCCGCAACGCTGCTCAAGAGCGCAATTTCACGTCGCCGTGAATCACTTGCTGATGCAACCGCCGTTTCCTTTACGCGCAACCCGGCAGGTTTGCGTAAAGCTCTGGAAGTTTTAGCGGCTGATTCAACTGTCGTGCACCAGAAATCGAATGCCGTTGCACATATCTGGATCGAATCCCCACTTGACGGGAAAGCGGTTTCCAAGATGTTTTCTACACACCCACCGATTCAAGAACGCATCGCAACTTTGCGCGCTATGGAATCCTTAGGCCAGGGCAACTAGCCCCGTTTAGTTAGGCTATGACGCTGGGCTCTATCGCCATTTAGTCGCGAGGCTGAATCCAACGCCCACGAAGCTAAAGCCGATAATCATGTTCCACGCACCGATACCCGGAATTGGATAACGAGTCTGGCTCACGTAGAAAATGACGATCCAGAAGAGGCCGATCAAGAAATTGGCGATCATAACTGGCGCTAACCAGCTTGGGCTCTCTAGCGGGCCATGTGGCTCGGCATCATGAATCTGCTCTTCGTGAGCGTGGTGCTCTTGGACTTTCTTACGCAATTTCGACTTAGGCATGGGCAAAGGTTACAGGCTAAATCCAATACTGGAAACAACGATTGCCTTTGTCCTGCCAGAATTGCGCCATGGCCCGCATCCTCGTAGTCGATAACTACGACTCATTCGTATTTAACTTGGTTCAGTATTTAGGCCAACTAGGCGCAGAATGCACGGTAAAACGAAACGATGAAGTCTCGGTGACTGAGGCATCTGATTACGACGGCGTTTTAATTTCGCCAGGACCCGGGATTCCAGAAGAAGCTGGCGTCAGTATCGAGATAATTAACTATTGTGCAGAAAAGAGGATTCCTTTATTCGGAGTTTGCTTAGGACATCA
This sequence comes from Candidatus Planktophila sp., assembly GCA_009691135.1. Taxonomy (GTDB): domain Bacteria; phylum Actinomycetota; class Actinomycetes; order Nanopelagicales; family Nanopelagicaceae; genus Planktophila. The sequence continues at coordinate 1,193 of SHVF01000024.1, read as the reverse complement.
AGCGATAGCGGTTGCCTTTGGCGCAACCGTTTCGCGCGCACCGGAATTGCTTCACGGAAAAACATCACAAGTTATTCATGAAGGTAAAGGTGTATTAACAAACCTGCCTTCACCATTTACCGCAACTCGGTATCACTCACTTGCTATAGAACGCGACACCGTCACTGAAGTACTTGAAATTACTAGCGCAACCGAATCCGGAGTTGTCATGTCACTTCGTCACAAAACTTTGCCAATTGAGGGAGTTCAATTTCATCCCGAATCAGTATTAACTGAACACGGACATTTAATGTTGGCTAACTGGTTGGTGCAATGTGGAGATGCAGGTGCGCTCGCAAAATCAGTTGGGCTTTCACCAATTGTAGGGCGCAACTCTTAAATTACGGAGCTTTGTTAATTGTAATTGTTACCGGCTTACCAATTGTTTGTGTTGTTCCAGCATCTGGTGCCTGACGAATTACAACGCCAACGCTCTGCATCGCATCGTAATCATTGAATTCGCGAACCAAGAATCCAGCTTGGATTAACAAAGTTTTTGCTTGAATTGCTTCAACACCAATCAAATTAGGTACTTCTACTTCACCGCTAGCAATCGTTAAAACAACTCCAGAGCCAGCGGTGATCTTTGAACCTGGTTCAGGAGTAACACTTAAAACAGTGCCTTGAACTTCATCGGAAGGTGCAGCCTCAGTCTTTGCAATAACCAAACCTGCAGCGGCAAGCAATCCGCGTGCATCAATTAAAGACATTCCAACCAAGTTATCAGGAACGATTGCATCGCCTGGACCATCAGAGATAGTCAAAGTAACTGCCGAACCTTTTGTGGCTTGCGTTGTGGCAAGTGGAATTTGGCTTGCCACGCGGTCATTTGGGATACGTGGATCGTGAGCGCGCTGAACTGTGACCGTATATTGACTTAACAGCGCGCGCGCTTCGATTTCCGCTAGACCAACCACGTTAGGGATTTCGTTACCCAAAGACGGTGCGGATCCCCCATTTAAGGAGAGCCCTAGAACTGCTGCTACACCGATGCTTAGTACAACTAAACTTGAAACAATCACGGTACGTCGTGATGCAAGTGGTGCCCGGGCAACTTTGGTAGATATATTTTGACCGGCGCGAATTTTATTTATATCTTGCAACATCGCATTTGCAGAGGCATAACGATCTTCTGGCTTTTTAGCTAGCGCTAC
>SHVF01000023.1 GCA_009691135.1 Candidatus Planktophila sp. | reverse complement strand
TCGACAAAGCAAATGAAGGTCTCAAGTAACCTTTAGGGATTTGTAGATCTAAAGAGCGGAGACGAGGAGATTTGAACTCCTGAAGGCTTTTACACCTTACCTCGTTAGCAGTGAGGCGCACTCGACCGGGCTATGCGACGTCTCCAAGTACAAGTGTGAGTTTACAGGTATTTTTCTAGCGTGTGAAACGTTTCTCTTGCATAATCGCATCCCAAATTACCGCTTGGGCAGCCAGGGCATCCTGTGAATTCTGGGCCTGATTTAGGGCGTTGATATCAACGCGATCGCAGACTTCTTCAAGGTAGGTAATAATCTCGATGCTGCGAGTAAGTGCGCGAACTGGATCTTCGCGGAATGGGAATTGATCGAGCAGAATTGGATCAGTCCAATTAATACTGCGCAGTGCAAGCATGTATTCGATAGTTTCAAATAGGTGTACTGAAGCGACCGGCAGATCATCATCCCAACCGCGCCAGTTATCGTTTAACTCGGCGCTAACTAATTTGCCATGACGATGGATCAGTAGAAGTGACTCGGCTGGTGTTTCTTGCGCCATGAGTGAGTGGCCAAAGTCCATAACTATTCCTACGTTATCAACTTTCATTTCGCTGATTGCCAGAAGAGTTTTCGCCGCGGTTGCAAGCGTCATACGTACGCGTGGCTCTTTACATTTATATTCAATCGCAAATTGCACCTTTGGGTTCTCATTCGCAAGATCACGAATGCCATTAATGGTGTAGTCCCAGATCTGTAAGTAATTTGCTTGCAATGGAAAATCAAAGCCATCTTGGCCGGGCCAGAACTTTACATATGTAGCGCCCAGTATTTCAGCTGCAGCGATAGCCTCGCGCACGCGGTCTTTAGTTTGAGAGCGAAGTTTGGTATCGGGATTTGTAAATGAGCCTTTTACATATTCGCGCATGTAGATATGAGGGGTCGTGGCGCGACAAATAAGTCCGTTGTCATCGAGCATCTTCTTTATCTCAACCGCTGTCCGCTCTGGAATATCAAATGGCACATTTATATCAAGGTGCTTTAGTCCGGGAACCTTGGCAGCATCTTCGATCATTTGCTGGCTAGTGCGAGGTGGTCCGTACGCGTCTGCTGCATATCGGTCTACAAACTGCCCAAATGCCCAGATGCCTGCGCCATAAGTTAGTTTTCCCATTTTGATCTCACTCTCTTTGCCATTCGATTTTTAGATTCTAGAAGGTTATTGCGTATGTGGATAGGGCTCTAATTCATCTTTAAACGTGATTGATGCACCGCTTTCCGCCAGGTTTTTAGCCTTATCTGGCGCTCGGTTTCTGAAATCTTTGGAATGTAATCGTAATATTTAAGTTCAATCTTTTCTATATCTGAAATTGTGGCAAGACCGGCGCCAATCGCTGCGACCATAGCTGCACCAAAGGCAGATAGCTCAAGAAGTCGCGATGATCTAATCCTCTTTCCACTTAAATCTGCCAACATCTGCATTAGATATTCATTGCGCGCTCCGCCGCCATCGGCATATAGAGAATCGATTTCGATATTTGATTGAGCAAAATCTTCAAGGACATCATTTATTTGTGCAGCTGTTGACCGCAACGCAGCTGCGGCAAGATCAGCGCTTTTGGATCCTCGGGTAAGTCCAGATATGACTGAGGTTGCTTCACGATCCCACCATGGGGCGCCGAGACCGTTAAATGCGGGAACAATTTCTACTTGTTGCGTTGATTCCGGAGCGAGTTTTGCTAACTCATCTGGTGTTGTGCCGAGTAGTTCTGCTAACCAAACCAAGGTGGAGCCTGTTGAGAGAATATTTGCTTCAACGGCGCGAGTTATTTTATTGTCGATTGACCAAGCAATTGTTTGAGGGTTTGTCTTGGTAACTCCCATAAGCGAAGTACCGGTGCCGAAGGTTGCCTTGAAGACACCTGTTTTCCAACCTTGGTGGGCGAAAAGTGCCGCGTGTGAATCTCCCATAATTCCAGAAAGCGGTACATCGTTGGTTAGACCTAGTGCTTGCATATTGGTGCAGATATGTTTTTCATCAGAAGCGCAGACGCGGGGTAGTTGTGACTCACTGACGCCAAATATCGCAAGAAGCTCTGCGCTCCAGTTACCACTTTGAATATCTAAGAGTTGAGTACGACTAGCACTTCCAACTTCAATAATATGGCCAGCACCTAAATTGAAGGCGATCCAAGAATCAATGGTTCCGATACAAATATCGCTTTTATCGAAGTTGTTGTTCTCAAGCAACCATTGCGCTTTAAGCGCCGAGAACATCGGATCGAGTTCTAGACCGCTTAACGTCTTCACCTGGGCCGCGTATTTCCCTTGTTTCCCCGCTAAATCAGAGGCTCTGCGATCTTGCCAGGTGATGATCTTTGATAGCGCTTTTCCTGTTGTACGATCCCAAAACAAAACAGATTCACGTTGGACGCTTAATCCGACTGCAGAAATCTTGTGCGCTTTGGTTATTTCTTTACTTGCCGTAACAACTGATTGCCAAATTTCTTCTGGATCTTGTTCTACCCACCCCGAATGAGGGAATGAAGTCACAATCTTTATTTCTGCATGTGCAAGAACTTTACCTTTTAAATTAATGGCAAGCGCTTTTGTAGAACCACTACCTTGATCGATAGCTAGAATTATGGGCGAGTTATTTTCCATGCTTTAAGAGCTCTCGGGCAGAGGACACGATTGAATCTGCAGTCAAACCAAAATGTTCTAGAAGAAAAGTAGTTGACCCAGTTGGGGCAAATGAATCGATGCCTATTAACTTCATCGGTACGGGATGGTTTTGTACAACAAATTCAGCGATGGCACCGCCAACACCACCACGAGTAACCGATTCTTCTGCAGTGATGATCGCCTTAGTTTCTTTCGCTGCTGCAAGTATTTCTACAGTATCAAGTGGCGAAACTGTTGAAAGATTAATAACTCTGGCAGATATTCCCTCAGCTTTTAATTCTGCTGCGGCTACTACTGCACGAGAGACCAGAGTTCCGGTTGCAATAATTGTTATGTCGCTGCCATCGATAATGCGCATTGCTTTATTAGGGATAAACGCAGGAGATTGTCCTTGTGAAACTGATGGGACTTTATATCTACCAATTCGCATAAATACTGGGCCAACCATATTTGCTGCCCAGCGCACTGCTTCGGCTGTTTGCGCTTCATCTGCAGGCAGAACAATTGGCAGCGAATCAAGTGCGCGCATCCAAGCAATATCTTCGATCGAATGATGTGTTGGTCCTAGTTCGCCATAGGCAATACCTGGGCTCATTCCACAGAGTTTTACATTTGTTCGTGTGTAAACAACATCGGCTTTGATCTGTTCAAGTGCCCGTCCGGTTAAGAAAGGAGCTGCCGCGCATACAAATGGTGTAAATCCAGCATTTGCTAAGCCGGCTGCTACACCCACCATGTTTTGTTCTGCAATGCCAACATCGATTAATCGATCAGGGAACAGATCACGAAATTCGGTCAAATTACTTGAACCGACAGAATCATTGCAAACGACAACAATTTTAGAATCTTCGTTCGCAAGAGTGATCAAAGTCTTGGCAAAAATTATACGGTTATCGAACTCTTCCAATTTTTCGCTCATTGCTTTCCAAGCTGCATCAGCGCTGCTTCATATTGTTCAGTAGTTGGGACTTTATGGTGCCACTCGGCCTTGCCTTCCATAAAGTCAACGCCCTTGCCTTTTGTGGTCTGTGCAATTACCACTCGCGGCTTGGTCTGCGGATCGATAAGCGCTTTATGTAGTGCTACATAATCGTGTCCATCAACAACGCGGACTTCCCAACCAAATGACTCAAACTTCTTATCGAGTGGGTCTAGTTCGTTGGTTTTTGAAGTTGGACTTCCTTGTTGGAAACCGTTGCGATCAATCACAGCAATTAAATTGGTGAGTTTGCGATGGCCGGCAAACATAGCCGCTTCCCAGTTGCTGCCTTCTTGTAATTCACCATCTCCCATAATTACAAATGAGCGGCTTCCGTTCTTCGCTAGCTGCGCACCAATCGCTGTGCCAACCGCGATTGGAAAACCATGGCCTAGTGGACCAGTATTTGATTCAACGCCAGGCACTTTATTGCGATTTGGGTGGCCGTTTAGATTACTTAGTGGCTTCGCAAATGTTTTTAGATCTTCAACTGGGAAAAAGCCGCACGAAGCCAAAGTTGAATAAAGCGCCACTGCAGCATGACCTTTGCTTAGAATTATGCGGTCGCGATCGGACTTATTTGGATCTTTGGGATCAACGTTGAGGACGGAACCAAAGAGGGTTGCCAGGATATCCGTCACAGAAAAATCACCACCGATATGGCCCATGCCTGCGCCTTTGATGGTGTGAAGAATTTGTATGCGGATCTCACGCGCTAAATCTGATATCTGCTGCGTATCCATCGACATAATGCCCTAACTCTATGCGTATTTACGCTCGGGTCAATACCATTTTTTGGCACTTTCAGATTTTTACTTGTTCTGTACTCTTAGCAATATGAATGACAAGATCGCAACACCAGATGTAAAGAATGCTCGTCCTTACGATGTTGCTCCTCCAACGCAGTTTGCAGACTTTATGCGCACAGGTTGGGCACCATCTAACCTAGAAGGTCTGCAACCACTTGAAGTTGTTACTTATGCATTCACGCGCCGCCAAGTTTTATCGGCAGCATTTGCGAATATTCGAATTGTAATTCCGGCTGGAAATTACAAGACTCGTTCAAACGATACTGAATATGTTTTTCGTCCCCACAGTGCTTTTGCTTTTTACGCAGGCGTTCAGGGAGCCGATGCGGTTCCAGATTCAGTATTGGTAATGGAACCAAATGAATCCGGTAGCCATGACTCTTATCTTTATTTGCATCCGAGATCGACCCGCGAGAGCGATGCTTTTTATACAGATCGCAAGTACGGAGAACTATGGGTAGGTCGACATTTCACACTTGATGAAGCAAATACTGTTTATCAGATTCAAACTCGCGATGTTGAAAAGATTGAAGATCTACTGCGCTTTAGTAAAGAAACGCTAGTTGTGCGCGGTGAAGATGTATTGATGGATAAGTTAATTTCTAAGCATGCACGCGAAGCCGAATTTCTTACATTTACATCCGAACAGCGTCTTGTGAAGGACGAGTATGAAGTTGCCGAACTTCAGGCAGCCGTAGACGCCACTGGTCGTGGGTTTAGCGATGTAATTGCCGCGATGCCGGCAGCGGCAGATCATCCACGCGGTGAAAGAATCGTGGAAGGTGCTTTCTTTGGACGTGCTCGCCTAGAAGGCAACGACATTGGATATACGACAATTGCCGCAGCTGGTTCACATGCCTGCGTATTGCACTGGATCCGTAACGATGGCGCTGTCCGCAACGGTGAATTGTTATTGCTTGATGCCGGCGTCGAAATGGATTCTTATTACACCGCAGATATAACTCGAACCTTGCCGGTCAATGGAAAATTCTCACCAGCACAACGCACCTTATATATGTTGGTTTATGAAGCGCAGTTAGCAGGTTTTGCAGCAGTGAAGCCAGGAGTTCAATTCTTAGAAATTAACCGCGCTGCACAACGTGTTCTAGCGCAAGGCTTGGCAGACATGGGTGTTTTAACTATTTCGGCCGAAGAGTCGATGCAACCCGAAGTTGGCCTGCATCGCCGTTGGACTTTGCATGGCGTAAGTCATCATCTAGGTCTTGATGTGCACGATTGTGAACATGCTAGACAAGATATGTATCGCGATGGTGTTCTGCGTGAAGGAATGGTTTTAACCGTTGAGCCAGGACTTTATATCCAGCCTGATGATGAACTATTCGCTCCTGAATATCGCGGTATCGGTATTCGTATCGAAGATGATGTCATTGTTACGGCCGATGGCTATCGCAACTTAAGTGAAAATATTCCGCGCCACCCAGATGCAATCGAAGCCTGGATGGCCTCAATCCTCGGTTAGTTAACCAGCTGCAAACCTAAGTATGCAGCTGCTAAACCAAAGCCAAGTGAGATAACTAGATTTATTGCTATTTCTCGATAACGCTTTAGCTCAAAGCCCAAGTAAATATCTAGCATAAATGTTGACCAGGTTGTGAATGCTCCAGCAAAACCGACTGCGACTAAATCATAAACTTTCTCAGACTTTGAAAACGTTAACCCGATCAAAAATGAACCAAAAACATTGACTAGAAATGTTCCTAGCGGCCTATCTGTAAATTTTCTAAAATATTGATCAATCGCAAAGCGGGCTGGTGCGCCAACCGCTGCGCCTAAAATTACATATAACGTATTCATTTGTGCACCGGAATGAACTTACGACTAATCGGCAAAACAATAATCACAATCAACAGACTTAAGAAAATATTTGCTGCCAGGAAAAGAGCACCGCCAGATGCTGGTTCAAATACCTGAACAGTTACTGCGGAGAAAGTTGTCATGCCAGCACAGAAACCTGGAAGGAGAAGATGTCTTAACTCAGGTGTGCCGCGACGCTCCAATAGGACCAATAACGCACTAGCAAGTGCGACGCCAATTAGATTTGCAGCAAGAGTTCCGTTGCGATCATCAGGTATTGCAAGAGAAAGGGCAAAGCGAACTAGGGTTCCTGCCACACCGCCGACAGCGACGAGCAGCAGGGATTTCATACTCTAAACGATACCCTCGCGTTTGCGGATCTTTGAACCTAACCAGCGGACTGGGTCATATTTAATATCTGCAACGCGTTCTTTCATCGGGATAATCGCATTATCAGTGATCTTAATGTGCTCTGGACAAACTTCAGTACAACACTTGGTGATGTTGCACATTCCAAGGCCATGTTCTTCTTGCGCAGTGCGCTTGCGATTTTTCAAGGTGTCAAGGGGGTGCATATCAAGTTCTGCAATACGGATAAAGAAACGTGGGCCAGCAAAGGATTTCTTATTCTCTTCATGGTCACGGACTACGTGACATACATCCTGACAGAGGAAGCACTCGATACATTTGCGGAACTCTTGCGAGCGCTCAACATCAACTTGTTGCATTCTGGCCTCACCTGGAACTAGCTCTTTTGGTGGCTCAAATGCAGGAATCTCCATCGCTTTCTTGTAGTTAAATGAGACATCAGTGACAAGATCCTTGATGACAGGAAATGCACGAAGTGGTGTAACTGTGATTGTTTCATCACCGTATGTAGCAACTTGCGTCATGCAAGCAAGGCGTGGCTTACCGTTAATTTCCATGGAACAAGAACCACACTTGCCCGCTTTACAGTTCCAGCGAACCGCCAAGTCGCCCATTTGGGTCGCTTGTACGCGGTGGATTACATCGAGAACCACTTCGCCTTCGTTGGCTTCTACTTGAACATCTTGTAAGCCACCGTCGGTTGCATCTCCTCGCCAGATGCGGAGATTTATTTTGCGCGCCATTAGTTGGAACCGCCTTTCGCAACTTCATCCGGTGTCATATATTTCTTTAACTCCTCAACATCGAAGAGATCAAATAGCTCTTTTGGCATAAATGGCAGCGCTTGCTTGCGCACTGTTACTTGTGTGCCATCAAATGATGAGATGTGGTTGTGCTGGCGCCATCCCATATCCATGCCTGGAAAATCATCGCGAGTGTGACCACCACGAGATTCTTCGCGACCAATAGCAGATTTAGCGGTGCTTTCAGCAACTAACAACATGTTGTCTAAGTCGAATGCCAAGTGGAAACCCGGGTTGAACTTACGTCCACCAGAGACTGCAACGTTTGTGCTGCGTTTTCTAATATCTGCAATCTTTGTAATCGCATCTTTTAATTCATTCCCAGTGCGAATAATGCCAACCAAATTGTGGGTTACTTCCTGCAGTTCAGCGTGAAGTGAGTAAGAGTTTTCGCCACCGCTACGGGCAAATGGCGCTTCGATTCTTGCGGCTGCGGCGGCAACTGTTGCATCCGCAACTGGCGCTGCAGTTGTCTGTTTAACGTATGCGGCAGCAGCCATTCCTGCGCGACGGCCGAATACCAAAAGATCTGAAAGTGAATTTCCACCAAGACGATTTGAACCATGCATTCCGCCCGCAACTTCACCGGCTGCATATAACCCTGGAACGCCAACTGCTGCTGCGGTATCTGGCTCAACTTCGACGCCACCCATTACGTAGTGACAAGTTGGGCCAACTTCCATTGGCTCCTTTGTAATATCCACGCCAGCTAATTCATAGAACTGGTGCCACATAGATGGCAGACGCTTCTTAATTATTTCAGCAGATAAACGCTTTGAAACATCAAGGAATACGCCACCGTGCTCACTACCGCGGCCTGCTTTAACTTCAGAGTTAATCGCACGCGCAACTTCATCACGTGGCAATAGCTCTGGCGGGCGACGGTTGTTATCTTGATCTTCATACCAACGATCGGCTTCGGTTTCGTTATCAGCATATTTATCCTTAAATACATCTGGAATGTATTTAAACATAAAGCGCTCACCATTTGAATTGGTAAGGATTCCGCCTTCACCGCGCACAGATTCAGTAACCAAAATTCCACGAACTGATGGTGGCCACACCATTCCAGTTGGGTGGAATTGCAAGAACTCCATATCAACTAAATTAGCGCCAGCTTTTAGGGCAAGTGCGTGGCCATCGCCAGTGCCTTCCCAAGAGTTTGAGGTAATTTTGAAAGTCTTGCCTACACCGCCAGTTGCGATGATGACTGCAGGTGCTTCAAATAGAACTTCTGATCCTGATTCGCGCCAGTAGCCATAAGCGCCAGCAATTTTGCCGTCTTCTTTCAAAATTTCAGTAATTGTGAGTTCTGCAAAAACTTTAATATGTGATTCGTATTCACCGTGTTCACGCTTATCTGCTTGTTGCAGGGCAACAATTTTCTGTTGCATTGTGCGAATTAGTTCTAGACCCGTGCGGTCTCCAACGTGGGCAAGACGTGGGTATTCGTGTCCGCCGAAGTTACGTTGGCTGATCTTTCCTTCTTTGGTGCGATCAAAGAGCGCGCCCCACATTTCGAGTTCCCAGATTCGATCTGGAGATTCTTTGGCATGGAGTTCAGCCATACGGAAATGGTTAAGGAATTTTCCACCACGCATTGTGTCGCGGAAGTGGACTTGCCAATTATCGTTTGAATTAGCGTTACCCATTGATGCGGCAGCGCCACCTTCGGCCATCACAGTGTGGGCTTTGCCGAATAAAGATTTACAGATGATTGCAACACGAAGCCCTGATTCACGTGCTTCTACAGCAGCACGCAAACCAGCGCCGCCCGCACCAATTACAAGAACGTCGTACTTATAACGCTCTAGAGCTGATTTATCGGTTGTCATATCTATTGGCATCCTTTAGAAGAAGTAGAAATTGGTCCAGGCACCAGTTGCAACCTGGCGAACGTAGATATCGGCAAAGGCAACCCCGGCAAGTGAGTACCAAGCAAACTGTTGGTGTGAATGATTTAGAACTGAAACCCAGCTCCATAGCTTGTAACGAACTGGGTGCTTTGAGAAATTCTTTAGCCTTCCGCCAATGGTGTGGCGGCAAGAGTGGCATGATGCTGAGTAGAACCAGAGCAGTGTTGAACTAACCAAAAGGACAAGCGAGCCAACGCTCATATGTCCCCATTCGCCCTCAGGGTTTTTAAAAGAAATTACTGCATCATAAGTAAGAATGACATTGAGAACTAGGCCTGCGTAGAAAAAGTAACGGTGAGAGTTTTGAATGATCAGTGGAAAGCGAGTTTCACCGGTGTATTTCTTGTGTGGTTCAGCAACCGCACAAGCAGGTGGTGACATCCAAAAAGATCTGTAATAAGACTTGCGGTAGTAGTAACAAGTCATACGGAAACCAAGTGGAAAGATCAAAATAATTAGCGCCGGTGAAAGTGCAAAGTTAAAAATTTCAGCGCTGACTGGAGTCCAACCAAGAATTGTTGCTTCGGGTAGACATGCTTCAGAAAGACATGGTGAATAAAATGGAGAGATTAGGTGATCTTTGTAGTAATTTGCACCTTCGAATGCGCGGAATGTTGCATAAATAACGAAGCTCAATAAAACCCCGAAGGTAATCGCAGGTTGTATCCACCACTTGTCAGTGCGAAGCGTGCGCTCTTTAATCTTGGCGCGAGTTGGAGAAAAGACTCCGGACATTTCTACCCCTTTAGGCCCTTGTTAAGGATTGTGGATCACTAAGGAGAAGTGTGCGCTTGAATGGAAAAAGTGGCTAGGTGTAAGCACGCGAACGGGCTATGAGGTCAGCCACAGGCTTTGCCTTGTGGGCAAAGCCCTTGTCGATAAGTGAAGAAAAACTGGCGGAGGGCGTGGGATTTGAACCCACGAAACTTTCGTTTGCCGGTTTTCAAGACCGGTGCACTCGGCCGCTATGCGAGCCCTCCGTGTTCGATGCTACCCGAAGTTCTCAGCCATTAAAAATCGGCGCTGATTACTGCGGAAGTTCGAGAAGCTTTTCAATAATAATAGCCACGCCATCCTGATTATGAGGTGGTGCAACATCTTTAGCATTTGCAGGTCCTGCATGATGGCCATCAATCATCGCGTATGAACGGCCACACCATTGCAACATCGAGAAATCATTTGGGTTATCGCCGAATGAAACGCAATCTTCTGCGCCGATTCCAATTCGCGCAGCCATCATTGCAAGTGTTTCACCTTTAGAAACTCCAAGCGATGAAATTTCAAGCAGAGAGTCATTAGTTGCAGAATGAGTTACGTTAACGATTCCTTGTAAGGCTGGCGTCGCTAAAGCCAACATTTCATCGGCAGAAATTTCTTGTTGTGATAAACGAGCCAACAACTTCAGCGCTGGACGATTGGTTACTGAGTCAATCGTATCAACGCCTACGTTATCCATTCCAATATCCCAACGTGGGATGTAAGTCTTCTCGCGATGAAAGTGAGTATTTGATTCGACTGCAAATGAAACGTTAGGGATTGTCTTTCGCAGAATATCTACGGCGTTTTGTAAATGAGTTGGTTCAATCATCCACTCTTCAAGAATTTTGTCATTATGTAGGTCATACAAAATCCCCCCGTTACAGCAGATTGCGGTTCCAAAATCAAATGCTTGACGTATATCGCTCATCCAACGTGGAGGTCGACCGGTTACAAAAAATATCTCAATACCTAAATCGTGCGCCTTTGTGAAAGCGGCAATCGTGCGATGCGATATTTCCTCACCGTGAGGAACGATCGTACCGTCGAGATCTGTTGCAATTAATTTGGGGCGACGATCACTCACACAAGCTCAAATCTTTTCATTCCGAGGAATGGTTGTAGTGATGCCGGAACATTTACTGTACCGTCGGCGTTTTGGTGGTTCTCTAAAATAGCCACAATCATTCGAGGAATTGCCACCAATGTGCCGTTAAGTGTTGCAACTGCCTTGGTGCCATCGCCATCTTTGTAGCGAATATTTAAACGGCGGGCTTGAAATTCAGTGCAGTTAGAGGTGCTTGTTACTTCGCGATATGCGTTCTGGGTTGGAATCCAGGCTTCAATATCGAATTTGCGAGTAGCACTTGAACCTAAGTCACCTGAAGCCACATCGATTACGCGGAAGGGGATCTCCATGGCATTTAAGAAATCTTTCTCCCATTGCAAGAGACGCGCATGCTCGGCTTTAGCATCCTCAGGCTTACAGAAAGAGAACATTTCAACTTTATCAAATTGGTGAACACGAATAATCCCGCGAGTATCTTTTCCATAACTTCCGGCTTCACGGCGGAAGCAAGATGAATATCCGGCATAACGCATCGGTAATTTTTCGCCCGGCAGTACTTCATCCATGTGATAAGCAGCAAGTGGAACTTCACTTGTTCCGACTAAGTAATAATCATCTTTCTCAAGGTGATAAACATTTTCAGCTGCTTGTCCTAAAAACCCAGTGCCTTCCATCGCGGCTTGCTTAACCAACACCGGTGGAATCACTGGAGTAAAGCCTGCCTTTAACGCGCTTTGGATTGCATAATTAACAAGTGCGAATTCTAACATCGCACCAACACCAGTTAAATAATAAGAACGAGATCCAGAAACTTTTGCACCACGTTCGGTATCAATTGCACCTAATAATTTGCCAAGATCAACATGATCCTTCGCTTGAAATCCATCTTTTGAAAAATCGCGTGGTATTCCAACGTGTTCGATGGTTACGAAATCAGCTTCTCCGCCAATTGGCGCTTCTGGATCTAAAAGGTTTGAAAGTTGCATAACTAAAGCCTTTGCTTCTGCTTCAACTTCGGTGCGTTTGGAATCTGCCACTTTTACTTTATCCGCTAGTGATTTTGCGTTTTTAAGTAGCGCTGCCTTTTCATCGCCTTTAGCCGCACCAACTGATTTAGATAGCGCGTTCTGCTCGGCGCGCAAAGTCTCAAATTCAGAGAGTGCAGCACGGCGAATTTCATCAATTGCCAGTACGCGATCGACGATAGTGACATCTTCGCCGCGGCCTTTTTGAGAGGCGCGAACTGCATCAGGATTCTCGCGCAAGAATTTAATATCGATCATAATTATTGCACCTCTCTTGGATAAGAACCTAAGAATCTGATGTCGTCACAAATTTCCTGCAGCTCGGTGATGCTTCCACCAACCGCTGGATCGTTGATATGTCCTTCGACATCAATAATGAAATGGTAGTGACCTAACTCGCGACCAGTGGGACGACTTTGAATAAATGTCAGGTTAACATCGCGCTTTGCAAATACTTGCAGAATCTCAAGCAGTGCACCGGCATGGTCAATATCAATGAAGATCGCCATGGAAGTACGATCGTAGCCAGTTGGTTCGGGAATCCAACCTGGTTTTTGTGCAGAAATAAAGCGGGTAACGGCGCCGGCGTTATCTCCAATATCTTCTGCCAGTATTTCTAAACCAAAGTGTCCGGCTGCCACACTCGATGCAATCGCCGCATCGAGTTCACCTTTGCTAACTAGTTCGGCTGCAGCCGATGTTGAACTAGTTGGAACGATTTCTGCGTGCGGATAATTCTTAGCAATGTAAGCGCGGCATTGTGATTCTGCATGTGGGTGCGTGCCAATTCGCAAGATCTTATTCGAGCCAGGTTTTGCCATTAGTGCAAAAGTCACAGGCAAAGTTACTTCGCCGGCAATTGTTAGAGGATCCCCCGTTGCTAGCTCATCTAATGTGCGCGCAACGACACCTTCGACAGAATTTTCAATTGGTACAAGTGCGAATTGGGCTTCACCTTGACGAACCGCATTTAACGCAGCAGTTACATTTGCATAAGGAATTAGCACATCTGACTCGCGAGTAATCTTCTTTAGCGCAGCCTCGGTAAAGGTACCTACGGGTCCTAAATAGGCGAATCTTTGACTTTCTGCTGCGCTCACTGGTCAAGGATACCTGCTTAAAAGTGAGCGAAGTTCCCTAATTAATCCCCTACTTAAATATTGTTCAGGACTTCTCGCGCATAGCCAGGACGATTTGTAATCAGATTATCGACACCTAAGTGATGGCAGAGCTTTATATCCGATGCTTCATTAGTCGTCCATACGTTTAACTTTCGGCCGGTGCTCTTTATGCGCTTTGCTAACGCCGGGTTTTTGCGAAGAAGATTTATTCCTGGACCAATTGATTGAGCCGATGAATAACGTGTGCTAAACCAAGGGGTGTGATCATGCAATAGATATGTTGTTGAAATTTCTTTATTTAGTGATTTGATCTTCTCAACCGCAAACCATGAAAAAGACATCACCGTTATATCTATTTCTGCCTTTTTGATGCGCGACTTTTCTTTCTCTAATTTCTCAACGATTACTTCTTCAATATTGGTACGAGACGGAACCGGATGTTTTGTCTCCAGTAATAGCGATTTCTCTTCGCTGATTCCAAAATCTAGAAATTCATCAAATGTAAGGATCTGCGGATAAATAGCCCTGAGTTTTTTCAGTTTAGTCTCTGCAACAACGGCACCGTTATCGGCGCAGCGCTTCAAATCGGCATCGTGCCACAAGATTGCAACGCCATCTTCGGTAAGTCTAAGGTCACACTCAAAACCATCTGCACCTTGCTTGACCGCGTTTTCATAGGCCAGCGCTGTCATCTCAGGGAAGTCGTGAGATGCCCCGCGGTGAGCGTAGATCTTCATAGTTCGAGATTAACACCATTAGGCTAATCCTCATGAGCCAGCTGTACTTCCAATGCGCAGCGCGTTCGGCTGTCGGTTTGGTGCGCAACGGCAATGAAGATTCCGCACTTAGCGGTTCGCAATTAATCGCAGTTGCCGATGGAATGGGCGGGCACGCTGGAGGTGAAGTCGCATCATCAGTTGCGATAAATACTTTAGCCGCTATTGCACCAACATTTACAAATGCAGAAATTGATGTTGATTCCGCGAGTGATCTTTTTTTGAATTCGCTGCACACAATTGATGATCAAATTCATGTGGTCGCCCAGGATGAACCGCAACTAGCTGGGATGGGAACAACTCTTACTGCTCTATTCATTAGTGGCGCAGAAATTTCTCTGCTCCACGTAGGTGATTCACGTGCCTATCGCTTGCGCGGCAACGATTTAGAGCAGTTAAGTGCCGACCACACCGTCTTGCAAGAGCTCCTAAATAAAGGAGTCATATCAGCAGCTGATCTGCAAGATCATCCGCAGCGGTCGATGCTCACTCAAGCGCTAATGGGAGAAAGAAATCTCGAGCCCGCGTTGCAGGTTTTCGAAGGAAAAATTAAGGATCGTTATTTACTATGCAGCGATGGGCTTACTGGGGTCTTAAGCGATAAGGAAGTTAAGTCTTTGATTAAAGGCAAAGGTGCCACCGAAGCAGTTGACGCGCTGGTTGATGCAACTTATATCAATGGTGCACCCGATAACGTCACCATCATTATCGCTGATTTAGTCGAATCAAGTTCGACTGAGATAGAGAAGATTGGAGCGGCCAAGCCATGATGAATAAAATCTTGGGCGCCCGCTACCAACTTGGGGCAATGATCGGCACCGGCGGAATGGCTGATGTTTACATTGCGCAAGATCAGCGTTTATCTCGTGAAGTGGCCGTAAAAATTCTACGCAGCGATTTAGCAAAAGATCCGACTTTCGTTTCGCGTTTTAGAAAAGAAGCAAAGGCTGCTGCGGGCTTAAACCACCCTGGCATAGTTGCCGTTTATGACTCTGGTGAAGACCCTGCTCCATACATAGTTATGGAGTTAGTTTCAGGCCATACTCTTCGCGAACTAATTCATGGCGGCGAAAGGTTGCAACTTAGTCGTGCTCTTGAAATTGGCGCCGGGATTCTGGAAGCACTTGATTATTCACACCAACGCGGCATTGTGCACCGTGATATTAAGCCTGCAAACGTAATGATCACCGATAAAGGTGATGTGAAGGTGATGGACTTTGGAATTGCGCGCGCTATGGATGATTTAGGTGCCACGCTAACTAGCACTTGGAATGTTGTTGGAACTGCGCAATATCTATCTCCCGAGCAAGCACTTGGTGAAGTCGCGGATGCACCAACCGATATTTATTCAACTGGATGTTTGTTATACGAATTACTTACCGGTCGTCCTCCATTTAGCGGTGAGACTCCGGTATCAATTGCCTATCAACATGTTTCTGGCGCACTTACCCCCGCGCGACAAGTACAACCAGATCTACCCGAAAGCGTTGAGGTTGTATTAGCTGTAGCGCTAGCTAAAAAGCCAGAAGATCGTTATGCCTCTGCAAATGCGATGTTGCAAGATATAAATAAAATTCGCGCCGGTCAAAATATATCTACCAAAGTTGCCCGGGCACCACTTGCATCACGACGTACCGTGATTGTTTCAAGTTT
>SHVF01000022.1 GCA_009691135.1 Candidatus Planktophila sp. | reverse complement strand
TTTTGGAAATAAAAAGAGCGAGCCACGAACGCGGCTCGCTCTTTTTGAGAAACCTAAATTAAGCGACGGGAACCACGTTCACTACACGACGACCGCGAGCGCGACCGAATTCAACTGCTCCTGCAGCAAGGGCGAAGAGAGTGTCATCCTTACCGCGTCCTACGTTCTTACCTGGGTGAAAATGTGTTCCGCGTTGGCGAACCAAGATCTCGCCTGCGTTTACTTCTTGTCCACCAAAGCGCTTGATACCAAGGTATTGCGGATTTGAATCGCGACCGTTACGTGTTGAGGAGACACCCTTTTTACTTGCCATTTTTCACACCCCTTATTTCACGCCGCTGATAGCGGTGATCTTGACTCGCGTTTGCTGTGCACGAAAACCTTGACGACGGCGATAACCGGTCTTGTTCATGTAACGAAGGATGTCGATCTTTGGACCTTTAACTTCGTCAATAACTTCACCAGTAACTTTTACACCACTTAGAACTTTTGGATCAGATGTGACGCTAGCGCCATCTACGAGAAGAAGAGCAGGAAAAGTTACGGTTGCTCCAGCAGCTTGGTCGATGCGATCGACAGTGATGGTCTCACCGATGGTGACTTTCTCCTGGCGTCCGCCAGCTTTAACAATTGCGTACACGATTCTTGCTCCAGTTCATTTCACGCTCGCGCCACCCGAGATGGGCTGCGAACGAGCAGAGGCTAAGGGTACGGATTTCATACCCCTAGGGTCAAATTGGGCTTTTTCTAGGCGGTGATAATCCCGCTAGAGGCTGCCCGGCGACGGCGTCGCCCAGCAGGTTTAAGAGTCTGAACTACAACTTCTGAAACATCATCTGAAATTGATTCGGAGTCAGTATCAGGACTTTCAGAGTTTAAAACTTCGTGGAATTCGTGTTCAGTTGCCGCAGACTCATCTACATCTTCGTGCGATGCTGATTGTGAATTTACTTGTGGCATCGGAGCCTTCATCTTTACAGGCTCCATATGAATATGAATTCCGCGACCTGCACAAGAATCACAAGTGGTTGAGAAGGCTTCAATCAGACCTTGACCAACGCGCTTGCGAGTCATCTGTACCAATCCAAGCGAAGTTACTTCTGCAACTTGGTGCTTGGTGCGATCGCGACCTAAACATTCAACTAAGCGACGAAGAACTGCCTCACGGTTAGATTCGAGAACCATATCGATAAAGTCGATGACAACAATGCCGCCTAAGTCACGTAAGCGAAGTTGACGGGCGATTTCTTCAGCTGCTTCCAAGTTGTTCTTGGTAACAGTCTCTTCGAGGTTTCCGCCCTTACCGATAAATTTACCGGTATTGACATCGATTACGATCATCGCTTCAGTGCGATCGATTACAAGTGATCCACCTGATGGCAGATAAACCTTGCGATCGAATGCCTTAGCAAGTTGTTCTTCGACACGGAATTCGGCGAAGAGATCACCCTTGCCAGAATATTTATCTAACTTGCTAACAAGTTCCGGTGCGATACCACCAAGATATGTATTGATCTCTTCCCAAGCATCACTTCCTTGAATAGTTAACTTGCGGAAATCTTCATTGAAGATATCACGGATAACGCGCACTGCTAGATCTGGTTCTGAAAGCAGAAGCGTTGGTGCATGGAAATTTGGATTATCAGACTTCTGATAAATATCTTCCCATTGCGCTTTAAGGCGTGCGACATCGTTGGTTAATTCTTCTTCGCTAACGCCTTCAGCAGCGGTGCGCACAATCACGCCAGCTTCTTCAGGAATTAAATTCTTAAGAATCGCCTTTAGGCGAGTGCGCTCTGATTCGGGAAGGCGCTTAGAGATACCGCTCATTCCACCGCCTGGAACATAGACAACGTAACGTCCCGGCAAAGAAATCTGGCTAGTCAGTCTTGCACCTTTTTGCCCGATTGGATCTTTGGTAACTTGCACAAGAACTGGTTGGCCTGTCTTTAAAACCATTTCGATTTTGCGCGGTTGAGTCTCGGAAATACCTGCGGCATCCCAGTTAACTTCACCAGCATAAAGAACTGCGTTACGGCCCTTGCCAATATCAACGAATGCGGCTTCCATTGATGGAAGTACGTTTTGTACGCGGCCCAAGTAAACGTTACCCACGTATGAAACGTTGGTATTGCGGTTTACATAGTGCTCGACCATCACCTTATCTTCTATGACAGCAATCTGAATACGATCACCGATCTGACGTACCAGCATCTCGCGATCAACGTTTTCACGACGGGCTAAGAATTCACCATCTGTGATGATTGTTCCGCGGCGGCGATATGGCTCGCGATAATCTGATCGATTATCAGAACGATCTGATCTGCCACTTCTTTCGCGTCGGTTACGAGTTCCGCGTTCGTTGCGATCTGCACGCGCTGGGCGTTCAGTTCTTTCGCGAACTTCGCGCACCTTTACAACTGTGATTACGCCATCTTCATCAACAATTTCACCTGGAGTAACGCCTTCACCGGTTGCGCGACGGCGACGGCGACGACGGTGAGTTGCGCCTTCGATGCCTTCACTATCTGTCTCCGCACTTTCGCTATCATCATTTTCTGCGCCTTCAGAACCTTCAGCACCATCTGTCTGTGGTTTACGGCGACCACGTCCACCGCGACGGCGACGGCGATTGCGACTTGCGCGTGAATCTGAATCATCTGATACTTCTAAGCTTTCGCCATCAGCAGATTTGTTCTCCGCTGTCGAATCAGTTACTTCTGCTTTTGCAGCGCTCTTCTTCACGTTCTTAGGCGCGCTCTTAGGAGCCTTCTGCTCTGGAGCTGCTTGAAAAATTGGGACCGGAATTGTCGGCGCCTTCTTCTTTGATTTTGCCTCAGCTACTTCAACAACGGGGGTATCAACCACATCCGTCGACTTTTCACCTGGAACAGATTTCTTCTTACCTACCTTTTTCACCGCACGCTTGCGCGGTGACTTTGGCTCAATAGCCATGGCACCAAATCCTCTATGCGTTAATTAACGCGCTCTGGCTTGTAGTCACTTATCTGGCAAACAACCGTTGGGCTGCCCCTGGTAAATCCTTCAAGCAAATCTTTTGACTTCTCTTTGAGTCCGCCGCTGGCTTCCTTCGCGATTTAGATCGCGAGCCGCGCTGAACTGTTGCCACAAGTATGGCAGATGAATGCACTAAAGCGCGAAACGAGCGTTAATCCAGGGCGATTTAGCCGCGATTGCGGGCATTTACGTTCTGCAGCAACCCGAATCCGATCATCGTCGCAAACATGCTCGATCCGCCATATGAGACAAATGGCAGCGGAACGCCAGTCATCGGCATCATTCCCAAGGTCATTCCAATATTTTCAAAAGTTTGGAATGCAAACCAAGCGATGACTCCAGTGCAAACGAGTTTCCCGTAAGGGTCATTTGATTTACGTGCGATACCAAAGGCTCGCATTAAAACTGTGAGATAAAGAATGAGAATGAATCCGCATCCTAGAAAACCCAATTGTTCACCAGCGACTGTAAAAATAAAATCGGTCTGTTGTTCCGGAACAAAGCGACCATTTGTTTGTGGACCGTTAAATAGCCCCGTTCCAATTAATCCACCAGAACCAACGGTGATGCGCGCTTGGCGTAGTTGATAACCACTGCCCTGCGAATCTGCATTTGGATCAACAAATGCTTGTAAACGTTTAACTTGATAATCATTTATGACTCCAACTTTTACGGCAGCAAAACTGCCGATCACTGCAACCAGAATTAATCCAACAACCCATCGCATCGGCGCACCAGATACCGCAATGATTGTGACTACGGAGATGCCGATTATAAAAACTGTTCCCATGTCTGGCTGAGATAGAATGAGAAGAACAGGAATAGCAGCAACAACAAGTGCTTGCAATACATCAGCATGTTGCGGTGAATCGGTGTCATGTGTGCGTTCAGATAAAATCATTGACATACCGACAATGATTGAGATTTTTGCTAACTCAGCAGGTTGAACCTGAAATCCACCGGGAAGTCCGATCCAAGCTTTGGAACCATTTACTTCATCGCCGATTCCTGGAATCAAAACTGCAGTTAAGCCAAGGACTCCGATGATCCAAAGGATTGGCGTATAGGCACGCAGAAGCCTGTAATCAACTACCGTTGTCCCCCATGCAAGCAGTGATCCGATTGCAATGTTGATGACATGTCGTTTTAGGTAATACTCGGGATCTAGCCCGCTAGCGGCATACCAATTACGCGTTGCGGCATAGACCAAGAGGGTTCCAATTACTAGCAAGAGCGCAACGGCGATGGTAAGAATTGGATCAAAACCAGCGAATACAGATCGCCGAGAACCTCTGCGGTAATTAATGCGCTGGGAGGCTAGGCTCATTTCGCTTCCTTTACCTTCGTAGCAGGTGAGATCTTTGGCAACCCAACTGGTGGAATGCCACTTGGGAAGATGATCTTGGCAGATACAACTTTAGAACCTTGCACACCCAATAGAGTTTCGTAAATTTTTCGTACTCCGATACCAGAAGTAGATGCACCGAATCCACCTTGACTAACCATCATGACGACGGCATACCGTGGTTTTTCAGTTGGACCGTAAGAAGCAAACCAAGAAGTATCGGACTTTTGGCTGCCGTTAGGATTTCTACCAAAAACTTGGGCAGTTCCAGTCTTTCCGCTGATGGCAAGCGGGAATCCACTGAAGACTCCTGTACCCGTTCCGTTGACAACAACTTCGCGTAAAGCGCTATTTAAAAATTTCATAGTCTCTTTACTAGCGGGGATAGCACCCAACTTTTCTGGTGAGAAAGTTTTAAGAACTGTTCCATCTGTCTTAACGATCGCCTTTGCCAACGTTGGCTTCCAAATAGTGCCGCCATTTCCAATAGCGGCATACATTTGAGCCAACTTAATTGGGGTAATTACCGTGTCACCTTGGCCAATTGAGAAGTTGACAGCATCGCCGGCACGAATCTTGTCTCCATCAAGACAATTTTCATAAGCCAACTGCAATAAGAAAGTGGTCTGCTGGCTCTTTGGCGCACGTTCCTTATAGTTGCAATAGAAATTTTTATTCTGCTCATACCAAGATTTACGCCACTCACGGTCGGCTAATCGACTAGATGATTCTGATGGCAGATCTATCCCAGTTTTCTTACCAACTTGAAAACCTTTAGCGGCCGTATAGAAATAATCATTGGCACTTGATTTTGGCTTTAGCCCGCCATCACGCAACCATTCATCGAAGGCGATGCGATACCAAATTGTGTCGCAAGAAATAGCAAGAGCTTTTTTCAACGATATGCGACCTTGCGCCTTGCTTTCAAAGTTTTGAAATGCGCGAGTTCCAACTTCTACCTGAGATGGGCAGTCATACGTTGCATTTAGGTCATAGCCCGCGTTCGCCGCGGCAACAATAGAGACAGATTTAAAAGTAGAGGCGGGTGCGAACAGCCCTTGCAAAGCGCGCGACAACGCTGGCACTCCTGCTTCTTCGCTATAAAGATTTTCTGCCTCTGCCACAGTTAAACCGAGTTCGAAAGCATTTGGATCATAAGTTGGATAAGAGGCTAAAGCCAAAATCTGACCATTCTTAATATCCATTACTACTGCAGCGCCGCCATCGGATCGATAACCTAATGCTCGCGCTCGTCGAACCGCATCTGCGAGTGCACTTTCAGCAGAAGCTTGCACGCGCGCATCGATACTAGTTATTAAATGGTTTCCGCCAATTGGTTTCGAGTTTTGACTTGTGCTTGTTATTGCCTCTTTACGATCAACAATTACCGTCTTGATTCCCGGAGTTCCACGCAAATATTCGTCATACTGAATCTCTAAACCTGCTTTACCTATTGATTCAGATCGGAAATAACTGCGCCCATTTGCTCCAGATAAATCTGCGTCGGTCAGCGGGCCTACATAACCGAGTAAGTGCGCCCCATTTACGCCTGCATTTGTCGGATAGTTACGAATTGAAACTGGTGTTGCAGAGACTCCTGGATATTGATCAGACCGCTCAACGATACGAAGTGCGATCTCTGGATCCGCTTCCTTTGTAATCGGAATTGGCTGAAAGCGTGAACCTGTCCAGCATCCAGCGCGAGAGCCTTTCGGAAGTTCTCCACAAAGACGAGTACGTTGATAAATGTCTGCGTATTTCAAATTCAATAACGTGGCCAGGCTGCCTAAGACGGCAACTCCTTTATCAGGCTGTCGATCAATTTTGGTGCGATCAACGGTTACGGCAATACCAACTCGATTTAGCGCAAGTGGAACTCCTGATGAATCAACGATTAGTCCACGTGTTGCAGGTGTAACCACATCCCGACTTTGTATGGAAAGCGCCGCATCACGATATTTTGGGCCAGCGGCGACTTGCAGATAGAAGAGGCGTCCTAGCAGACCAACCAAAAGTGAGAAAATAAATATTTGAATAACCAAGAGACTTAGCCGAGCGCGTTGATTCATCCGTGACTCTGCTCTTCAAAAAGAGCACCATGCACGCGAGTAACAACTGGCATTAGCAGCGGCACTATTGCAACGGACCAAAGCGCTGATGCAAGCAGCGACATAAGTACCTGCAACACACTCCCCATCTCGCCACCCAACATGAGCCCAATAACTAAATACACCAACCTGGTTAGGGGGACAGCAAATGCGACAATTATTACAAGTGAAATTGGGTTACCACGAAAATTATCGTCACCGTAACCTAAGTAAGAGATCGCAAATCCCGCCAAAATCATAATTAAGGTCCATTGGCCCATGGGACTTGAAGTTGTCTGCGATAAATCCATCAGCAAACCTGCGCCAAAGCCCGTAACTGCGCCAAGTTCAGGTGAACCTAGTGCGGCCCAAAGAAGTGTAAAAATTAGAAACAGTGAAATTCCTGCGCCAAAGATTTTAAATTGGCTGATGACCGCTTCTTGCAATATGAACATAAATAAAAAAATGGAAAACATGGCTAATAATTTACGAGCTAACATTTATGGAGTTGGCGATTCTGATGGTGTGGCATAAATAGTTACCGTTGGCGCTGGAATTGGAGCCGGGGCTCTCGGCACGAGCGCATCACGCGGATCGTTTTTGGGTGCGCCTACTACGACTGCAACCACGCTAAGAGTTGAAAAATTGGCATATAACTTCACATCTGCCGTTTGAGTTACGGCACCTGCCGCGTTATCAACCGATGTAACTTCTCCGATAGGAACACCTGGCACAAATGGTCGGTTATTTTGGCTACCACGCGCCAAAATAACATCGCCGACTTTTAGCGTTGTTTGGTTGTCGAGAAGTTGCAGTACCGCTTTGCTGGTTCCTTGACCACTTAAAATCCCAATTTGTTGGCTGCCAGCAACTCGGGCGCCTACACGAAAAGCCGGGTCGGTTGTTAACTGCACAAGGGCGTGATTTGGATAGGAAATCTTTACAACACCAACTAGCCCCAACCCTGAAATCACGGTCATGTTTGGGCGCACACCCATGTTTGCGCCAGCATCGATTGAAATAGTTTGCGTAAACGAAGATGTCGATCCCAATGAAATCACTTTTGCACTTACAACTTTATATTGCGCGATTCCGGCTAAATCTAAAACTGATTTTAGCTGCTTCAACTCTGCATCGGCGTTCTTGCGATTGATTAGTGAATTGCGAAGCTTTTCATTGGCTTCCTTGAGGCTTTCAATTTCACCACGAGTTCTGCCTAAATGCGTGATATCTGCAAAGAAGTTTCCAACGGGGCGAAAAATTGTTGCGGCGACTGATTGAAACGGCGAGATAGCACTTTGTGAACCACTTCGTAAGCCACTAATTACTGCAACACCGCGCAGATCTAATGTGATCAAAAATAGCGAAGTTACAATTAGCGATATGAGCAGCAGACGACCGCGGTTATCGCCGCCGTTTCGCATCTTTAAAACCTATCGACGTGGCTCGGAGATCAAAACCTTTTCAAGGGCTTCGAACTCTTCAATGCACTTACCTGAGCCTTCAACCACTGCATGGAGTGGATGATCAGCGATATGAATTGGCATGCCCGTCTCTTTACGAAGGCGCTCGTCAAGACCCTTAAGAAGTGCGCCGCCTCCAGTAAGGACTATTCCACGATCCATTAGATCTGATGAAAGTTCTGGTGGACATTTATCAAGCGTGCTCTTTACCGCGTTGATGATGGCATTTACTGGCTCTTCAAGTGCTTTGCGAATCTCTGCAGCCGATACAACGATTGTCTTTGGAAGACCTGTTGCTAAGTCGCGACCGCGAATTTCAGCATCATTTTCGCCCTGAAGTGGATAGGCAGAACCAATTGCCATCTTAATTTCTTCAGCTGTGCGTTCTCCGAGAAGCAATGAGAATTCGCGCTTTACCCAGTTAATAATCGCTTGATCTAGCTCGTCTCCACCAACGCGAATTGAGAGTGAAGTCACTATTCCACCGAGTGAAATAACTGCAACTTCAGTTGTGCCGCCGCCAATATCCACAACCATATTTCCAGTTGGCTCATGAATTGGTAGACCAGCACCGATTGCTGCCGCCATTGGTTCTTCAATGATATAAACCTTGCGCGCACCTGCTGCATATCCAGCATCTTTAACTGCGCGCTGTTCTACGCCGGTGATTCCTGAAGGAACGCAAACGACGATACGCGGCTTTGCTAGATAGCGACGGCGATGAACTTTTTGAATGAAGTATCGGAGCATGCGCTCGGTAGTATCAAAGTCTGCGATAACTCCATCTTTAAGCGGACGGATCGCAACGATGTTACTTGGTGTGCGACCAATCATCTTCTTCGCTTCTAGGCCAACCGCAAGAATTCCGCCAGTGTCTTGGTTAACTGCAACAACTGAAGGCTCGTTAAGAACAATGCCACGACCGCGGACATAGACCAGTGTATTTGCGGTACCCAAATCGACAGCCATATCTCGGCCGATGAATGACATTCTATTGCTCATGTAATACCCCTCGAGTTGTTTTCTTGAACTTACTTACCGAAAAAAATTTCAATCTCACGAGCAGCAGATTCCTGAGAATCAGAGCCATGAACAATATTTTGAACGACTTTTGTTCCTTGATCACGAGCTAAGTCACCACGAATTGTTCCGGGAGCTGCAACTGTTGGATCAGTAACGCCAGCAAGTGAGCGAAATCCTTCGATCACGCGATTTCCTTCGGCAACGATTGCAACAATAGGGCCAGACATCATGAACTCAACTAGTGGTTCAAAAAATGGCTTACCTTGATGTTCGGTGTAATGGCGTTCAAGCAATGCGCGATCTGCTTGCATCATTTGCATCGCAGTAATGACATAACCTTTATTTTCAATGCGAGAAATAACTTCGCCTACCAATTGACGGCGTACGCCATCTGGCTTAACGAGGATCAAGGTCTTTTCGGTGCTCACTTGCCCAGTCTATTAGGCATCTGGGGTTTGCGGTGCCACGGGATTTTGCCCCGCTTTGCCCGCTTCTGGTTTTCCTTGCGCCAATAGGGCTGCCCGCGCCGCTTCGCCTTTGCGACCCACAATTATCGCCGCAACCCATAACCCCATAAAAAGAAGGTTAACGATCGCCATTGAAGGTACGACGACGCTATATGCCATCATCGCAAATTGCAGAATTGAACCGAGAATCCACCCTGCTCGTTTTTTAAGAAGGCGAATGGAATAAATCAACAGAAACATGACAACAAATCCGTAAACGATTGTCGCCATCTCGTGGGTATCTTTTGCCAACAATATTGCAAATCCCATAATTAAAAATTCCATTGCTAAAACCGCGGATCCTAAAACGCGCATTAGTTATCCCCGCCTTGCGTTAGTTTGGCATATTTTTTACGTACTGCCGTTCTTGCTTCTCCAACAGTTACAACCGAACCAGTGATGACTATTGCAAGGGATTCCTCGCTTAGTGGTCGCACCGCATCTTGAATCGCCTTTTCAATTGCTGCGGTCAAATTATCTGCCGCGAAGACGCGATCGGTGCCAAATACTTGATTTGCTAACTTAGTTAAGTCAGCAACGCTCATGCTGCGTTCTGATGAATTGGTCGTTACGATAATTTGGTTCATTACTGGCTCAAGTGCTTGCAGGATTCCTAGCGCATCCTTATCTGCCATTAACGCCACAATGCCGGTGACATCATCAAAGGTAAATTCAGTCTGCAGGGTCTCGGCGATGGCCTTAGCGCCATGCGGATTATGGGCCGCATCCAAGATGATGGTGGGATCGCGATGGATGATTTCACAACGCCCTGGAGAAGTTACATTGGCAAAGCCTGCGCGTACCGCCTCGATATCTAAATCCTGCTCGCCAAAGAACGCCTCAACTGCGATAAGAGCGGCTGCAGCGTTTGAGGCTTGATGTTTGCCGTGCAATGGTAAAAAGATTTCTTCATAATGGCCTCTCAAGCCAGTGATTGAAATTAACTGTCCACCAACTGCGATCGCGCGTGAATCAATCGAATATTCCAAACCCTCGCGTGCAACATCTGCACCGACTTCAGCAGCGCGGCGCAATAGCTCGACCGCAGCTTCAGGGCTTTGTTGGGCCAACACAACGAATCCTTGCTCTTTAATGATTCCGGCCTTAGTGGCAGCGATTTCAGCGATTGTATTGCCGAGATATTCCATGTGATCAAGCCCAATAGGAGTAATTACTGATACATCAGCATCAACCACATTTGTGGCATCCCATTGACCACCCATGCCGACTTCAATAACACCAACATCAATTGGATGCTCGGCAAATGCCACAAAAGCCAAAGCGGTCACTGCTTCAAAGAAAGAGATCGGATTTTCAAATTTAGCATCCATCAGATCTAAATATGGGCTTAGATCATTAAAGGAAAAGATTAATTCTTTGGCATCAATTGACTGACCATTAATAGAAATTCTTTCCAGATAACTTTCTAGGTGCGGGCTAGTGAAGCGGCCCGTGCGTAAACCCATTTCAAAAAGTAGTGAATCAATCATCCGAGCTGTAGTTGTTTTACCGTTTGTACCGCCAACATGGATGGTGGGATAGGTCAGTTGTGGAGATCCTAAAATATCTACCAGCGCAGCAATTCTCTCTAAAGTTGGAGCAATTCGATTTTCAGGCCAACGTGCAAGCAGCGCTTTTTCAATGGCGTTGATACGCGCTTGATCATCTGGACTTATATTATTCATTTTAATTAAATGCTATTTCAGGGCTGCAAGTGAAGCGCTAATGCGTTCGATATCTGTAGAAGTTTTTGCTAGGCGATCTTTGATTTCAACGACCACATCGGCAGGCGCCTTTGCCATAAATCCGGCATTTCCTAATTTAACTTCGGCTGTCTGCAAGTCTTTCTTAGCAGCCGCTAAATCTTTTTCAAGGCGGGCGCGTTCGGCTACAACATCAATTGAACTGGTCAGATCTAACTCGATTTTGACTCCAGCAATTTCTAACGTTGCAGAAGGAGTGAAATCGGTATCTTCTAATTTGAGTAAGAAGCGAAGGGCGCTGGAATAGCCAACGATGTCAGATGATCCCGTGAAGCGACCAGGAACTTTCTGCGATGGCTTTAAACCTTGATCATTTCGGAAGCGTCGTACTTCTGTGACAACTTCTTGCAGTGCCGTTACTAGCTTTTCAGACTTTTTATCAATATGCGCAGGGTTGGCTGCTGGCCATTTGGCAACAACTAGAGACTCTCCCCCAGTTAATGTGCACCAAAGTTCTTCAGTGATAAATGGCATTACCGGATGCAATACACGTAGCAATTGATCCAAAACGTGTCCAAGTACGCGCTGAGTTGCAGCCTTGTTATCTGATGCAAAAGTTTGCTTAGAAAGTTCTAGATACCAATCGCAGATATCATCCCAAGCAAAGTGATAGAGAGTTTCAGAGGCACGGGCAAATTCATAATTTTCTAAAAGCTGATCTACATCACGCAAAGTTTCGCTCAAGCGCGAAAGAATCCAACGATCAATGGCACTTAGCGTGCTTACATCAGGTAGATCTCCTGAAACATTTGCACCATTCATCATTGCAAAGCGCGTTGCGTTCCATAACTTGGTTGCAAAGTTTCGGGAACCGCCAATCCAATCTTCTGCTAGCGCCTGATCTGTGCCGGGGTTGGCACCGCGTGCCAAAGTAAAGCGCAGGGCGTCAGCACCGTACTTATCCATAAATTCAATTGGGTCAATTACATTTCCAGTACTCTTAGACATCTTCTTGCCGAACTGATCGCGCACCAAGCCATGCAACATGATGGTTTTAAAGGGCGCGACGCCATCCATTGCAAATGTTGACATCATCATCATGCGCACAACCCAAAAGAATAAAATGTCATAACCTGTAACAAGAACACTGGTTGGATAAAACTTTGCTAGATCTGCCGTTTTCTCGGGCCAACCAAGCGTTGAAAACGCCCACTGACCTGACGAGAACCAGGTATCTAGAACATCGGGATCTTGCGTCCATCCACTTGGTGCAATTTCATCCGATCCAACAACTTTCATTTCACCATTTGGTCCATACCAAACTGGGATGCGATGTCCCCACCATAATTGGCGAGAGATACACCAGTCGTGCATGTTATCTACCCACTCAAAATATCGAGGTGCAAGTGCTTCTGGTTCAATCTTTACTTCACCACTGCGAACAGCATCTGCTGAAGCTTTTGCAAGAGGTGCAACCTTTACAAACCATTGCTTCGATAAACGTGGCTCAACAGTTATATCGCAACGAGAACAGTGACCAACGGCGTGAATGTATGGGCGCTTTTCTGCAACAACGCGGCCCATCTCCTTTAGCTTTGCAACAACTGCTACACGGGCATCGAAGCGATCCATACCGTCAAATTCAGTTCCGGTTCCAGCCATTACGCCGTGCTCGTTCATGATTACAACAAATGGAACGCCATGGCGCATAGCCATTTCAAAGTCATTCGCATCATGCGCTGCGGTGACTTTTACTGCGCCAGTTCCGAAATCCATTTCGACTAGTTCGTCTGCGATAATTGGAATCATACGATTTACCAATGGCAGAAGAACTTCTGTACCGATCATGTGCTTATAGCGTGGGTCATCTGGGTGAACCGCAACGGCGCCATCGCCCAACATAGTTTCGGCTCGAGTAGTTGCGATAACAATTGATTGTTCACCTTCGCCATAACGAATTTGCACGAACTCTCCAGCATCGTCTTGGTGGTCTACTTCGATATCTGAAAGCGCAGTTAAGCAACGAGGGCACCAGTTGATTATTCTTTCTGCGCGATAAATCAATCCCGCATCGTGCATCTTTTTAAAGATTGAAACTACAGCCTTGGACATTCCTTCATCCATAGTGAAACGCTCACGTGACCAATCGACGCTAACGCCAAGTCGTTTCATTTGATCAAGAATTGATCCACCGGATTCGGCTTTCCATTCCCAAACTTTCTTTACAAATTCTTCGCGGCCAAGATCATGGCGCGAGAGACCTTGGGCGCCTAATTGTTTTTCAACAACATTTTGAGTTGCAATTCCAGCATGATCCATTCCCGGAAGCCACAGAACTTCGTAGCCTTTCATGCGCTTCATTCGCGATAAGCAATCTTGCAGCGTTTGATCTAGCGCGTGACCAATATGAAGCACGCCTGTGACATTTGGCGGTGGCAGAACAATCGTGAACGCTTCCTTTTCTGATGATGCACCAGCGGTGAAGTAATCAGCGCTCAACCATTTTTTATAGAGACGTGACTCAATATCGACCGGTGAGAAGGTCGAAGCTAGTTCAGCGCCGGTTGGCGAAGCAGAAGACATAGAGCGAAGTCTAGATTATGCGCTCTTCTCCTCTGTACCTTTTTCGCGGCGAGATGCGCGCTTTGGAATATCTCCGGTGCGCTCAACCAAGGTTGGGGCCGCATTCTCGTCAATACAATCCTTAGTGATGATCACTTTGGCAACATCTATGCGACTTGGTACGTCATACATCACAGTAAGTAGAACTGATTCCATGATTGCGCGAAGTCCACGAGCACCTGTACCGCGCTTTAGAGCAAGCTCGGCGATGGCATCGAGTGAATCTGTCGAGAATTCAAGTTCCACGTCATCTAAGCTAAAGAGGCGCTGATATTGCTTAACCAGTGCATTCTTTGGTTCGGTCAGAATTTCCATCAACGCAATCTTGTCTAGATTCTCAACGCTTGTTAATACTGGAAGGCGCCCGATAAATTCAGGGATCATTCCAAACTTCAATAAATCTTCAGGCATGACATCAGCAAAGATATCTTTACGGTTCTTATCTGCCGTCTCTTGCAAAGTGGCATTGAATCCGACGCCAGCTTTTCCGCTGCGCGCTTCGATGATTTTATCTAATCCGGCGAATGCTCCACCCACGATAAAGAGAACATTTGTTGTATCAATCTGGATAAATTCTTGATGTGGGTGCTTGCGTCCACCTTGTGGTGGAACAGATGCAATTGTTCCTTCCAGAATCTTCAAGAGCGCTTGCTGAACACCTTCACCTGATACATCGCGAGTAATCGAAGGGTTCTCAGATTTACGAGCAACCTTATCGATTTCATCAATATAAATAATTCCAGTCTCGGCTTTCTTAACATCATAATCTGCAGCCTGCAAAAGCTTTAGCAAAATATTTTCAACGTCTTCACCGACGTAACCTGCCTCAGTTAGCGCTGTTGCATCTGCAATTGCAAAGGGAACATTAAGCATGCGTGCCAAGGTTTGCGCCATCAAAGTCTTGCCGCAACCAGTTGGACCAAGTAATAAAATATTTGACTTGGCAAGTTCAACGCCATCTTCACCTTTTGCTTGGCCAGATTGCACACGCTTGTAATGGTTATAGACCGCAACAGCTAAAGATTTCTTGGCGCGATCTTGTCCGATTACATACTGATCTAAGAATTCAAAGATTGCTAGTGGCTTAGGAAGTTCAGTAAGACCAAGGGTTGTGGCTTCTGAGAGTTCTTCAACGATGATCTCGTTACAGAGTTCGATACATTCATCGCAGATATAGACGCCAGGACCGGCAATAAGTTTCTTAACCTGCTTCTGAGTCTTTCCGCAGAAAGAACATTTGAGCAAGTCGCTAGTTTCACCAATACGAGTCATGGGTAAATCTTAGTTTCTAGGCTAAATAAATGGGTCCTTTATTACGAGTGACTTTGTTCGCCCTGAGAATAATAAGGAGGTTTTGTCGACTTCATCTGCTTTACACCAGGCACAAATAAAACAACTGCGCAGATCAGCAAATGAAAGACCGCGACGCCGATCAATAATTCTCTTTCTCCAAAGAGATTTACCATCGGACCAGCCAGCGCCATCCCAAGTGGCATTAATCCGATTGAGCCCATGTAATCAATTGCAAATACGCGCCCTTGATATTTGGCCGGAACTTCGCGTTGTACCTGAGTTGCCCAAAAAGCTTCCCAGGGACCAATAGAAAAACCTGCAGCAAAATATGCAAGATAAATTAACTCTTTAGGTGCAGGGAAAGCTAATACAAGAGGTGCAAAAATAAAAAGTCCCCAGACTACAACCGAGACAAGTCCAGGATTTTTTACTTTTGCCTTAATGCAGATAATCGCCGAAATCGCACCACCTAAGCTAAAGAGCACCACAGCAGTGGCGAAGACGACAGCGGTTCCAAAATCGCGCTTAGTTATTACTGGCAATAAAACATCCTCAACGCCAATAACCATCATCAATTGGAACGATGCCATGATAATCATTGCGGCAATCCACCTGTAGTACCAAACTACGCGCAGGCCTTCGCGCATCTCATTCATAAAGTGGCTCTCTTTACCAACAGGTGCAACCCGAGGGCCTTCATCAATACGAATTAGCAGCAATGCGCCGACGAAGAAGAAGACTGAAGTGGCTATATATGTCGCATGAGTTCCCAGTGAAACTACTATGATTCCTGCGATTCCTGGACCAACGATTGTCGAGGTTCGTTTTGCAATTCCGTTAACTACATTTCCTGAAGGAAGTAATTGGTCTGGAAGCAGACTTGGGATAATTGCGCCAGAGGCTGGCCCACCGAATGCATCACTGACGCCCATCAATACAACAATGCCACCAAGTATCCACATTGAAATATTTTCAGGATTTATAAAAATTACAACGCTGCCCATAATGGCACGGAAGCCATCTGCCACAATCAACATAGTTTTGCGAGGTAAGCGATCAACCCAAACTCCGCCAACGGGTGCCAGGAGTACACCAGATAGGACTCGAGCCGCGAGAATCAGCCCCAGCGTTGATGCGCTACCACCGGCATCTAGAACTGTTACCACCAGTGCGATCGGGAATGCTGACATTGCAATTGTAGTAATCGTGCTTGAAATAAGCAGATTTCTATATGCGCGATATGAAAAAAGAGCGCCGGGTTCGAAATATTTTTTTAACATTTCTTGACCGACGCTCCCTTAGTAAAAATTATGCGGAAGGCTTCGCCTTACGTGAAGACATCACCTTATCGATAATTCCATATTCAACGGCTTCTGCAGCGGTAAGAATCATGTCGCGCTCGATATCTTTCTCAATTTCTTCAACAGTCTTATTAGAATGTTTAGCAAGCATGGTTTCGAGTAAGCCGCGCAT
>SHVF01000021.1 GCA_009691135.1 Candidatus Planktophila sp. | reverse complement strand
CCATTGATCACGGACGATATTTGCAGTTGTGCCAATCACAAAATTACCAGTAATAAATCCAGCAATAGCAATGGCATTTATTTGTGCGACAGCGGTATGAGATCGCTCAGCGAAGGCGTGTGATCCAGCAGTATTCACATTATTAATAACTGCAGAAATTCCGAAGCCAGCAATTAGTGTGGCTAGCAAGGTTAATTGCACTGGGGGAGAGAATACAAAAAACACAATGCCGATAGAGAAGACGATTAAGCCGATCCAAGTTGAATTGGAACGCCCAAAACGGTGCACCATTTTTGAGTTAAGCCAGCCAGCGATAATTGCAGCAACACCCATCGCGGTTCCGTGCAGTCCGGCGACGCCAAGCGATGTTCCTTGATCTTCCCGTAAAAGTGCTTGCGATGGACCAAAACCGCCGGTAAAGAAGTTAACTATTGCCACCTGCAGGGCAAGTAGCCAGAACTGTCCGTTTCGTTGAAAAGCTTTTGGCATCAGGTGAATTAAAGTGCGGCTACGACAAAGTCGATAGATGCAGTTAGCGCATCGATATCACTTGGGTCGATCGCAGGGAACATACCAACACGTAGTTGATTCTTACCTAGCTTGCGATATGAGTCGGTATCTACGATTCCATTTGCACGCAGTGTGGCAGCGACGAAGTTTGCATCAATTGCCTCATCAAAGTTGATGGTGCCAACTACTTTCGAGCGCATCGCAGGGTCGGTTACAAATGGGGTTGTATAGGAAGTCTTCTCGGCCCATGAATAAAGGCGTGATGATGAATCTGCACTTCGCCCAGTGGCGAATTTAAGGCCTCCGTTGGTGTTCATCCACTCTATTTGATCGGCCAGTAACATCAAAGTCATCAGCGCAGGAGTGTTGTAAGTCTGATCCAGACGAGAATTTTCAATCGCGATGCCCAGATCAAAGAAAGCTGGGACCCAACGTCCGCTGGCTTTAATTTTTTCAGCGCGCGCAATTGCCGCTGGACTCATAAGTGCCAACCACAAACCACCATCAGATGCGAAAGATTTCTGTGGCGCAAAGTAATAGGTATCAAACTCTTTAGCATCAACTTCTAATCCACCAGCGGCACTTGTTGCATCAACTAGAACCAACGCACCGTCGGTTCCAGCTGGGCGCTTGATTGGCATGGCAACGCCAGTTGAAGTTTCATTATGTGTCAGCGCGTAAACATCAACGCCTGCTTCAGCAACAGCGATTGGATGCAAACCAGGTTCTGTCTTGATCACAGTTGGATCGCCAAGAAATGGCGCTTCTTTCACAGCAGCAGCAAACTTTGACGAGAATTCGCCGAAGACTAAGTGTTGAGATTTATTCTCAATCAAACCAAATGTTGCAATATCCCAGAAAGCGGTGGACCCACCATTACCAAGTACAACTTCATAACCCTCTGGCAGAGAAAAGAGTGAATCAAGGCCTTCGCGCACACGGTGAACCACGTTCTTAACTGGCTTTTGCCTATGTGATGTTCCGAGAATCGAAGAACCAGAAGATGCCAACGCAGCAAGTGCTTCGGGGCGAATCTTTGATGGGCCACAACCAAATCGGCCATCGCGTGGTTTCAGATTATCGGGGATCTTGATATCAGCGCTCATGGGCTAAGACTAAGGGTAGTAGCGAGTGATCTCCCACTTGCTCGTGATGTTAGCCCGCTCATAGCGCAAGCGATCATGCAATCGTGAATATCGCCCTTGCCAAAATTCAATACTGATGGGTGTTACGCGATAGCCGCCCCAATGTGGTGGCATTGGAACCGTTGATCCCTCTGGCCATTTTTGCGAAGCGCCAGCAAAGCGTTGTTCTAACTCTTCGCGCGATGATAGCGGCGCAGATTGCGCGCTAGCCCAGGCACCGATTTGGCTAGCCCAGGGGCGAGTGGCAAAGTATTCAGCAGATTCGGATTCGCTAATTTTTTCGGCAAATCCACTAATTGCAACTTGTCGTTCCATGGCAAACCAAGGAAATAAAAGTGTAACCTGCGAATTTAATTCAATCGCTTGTGCCTTGCGCGATGAATAATTTGTGAAGAATGTAAATCCACCATCTGAAATGTCTTTTAATAAAACGGTGCGCGTTGAGATTTGTTCGCCCGCATCGAGAGTTGATAAGACCATTGCATTGGCTTCGACGATAAAAGAATTCTCATGCGCTTGCTTTAACCAATCAGCAAATGCCAGAAATGGTTCACTTGGCAAGCTATCTAGCCCTACTTCACCATAGGAACGTCGCATGGCACGGATTGCTTCACGGTCGAGTTCGCTCATAGATGTATCGAACCTCACTTTTGCGTCTGCGTCACCTTCAACTGGAAATGGTGGTCAGCACCCCCTTTATTGGTGCAGAATTGGAGCATGTCAGATGATTTCAAACCCGGCCTGGAAGGCGTTATCGCCTTCGAATCACAAATTGCAGAACCAGATAAAGAAGGCAGCGCACTTCGTTATCGCGGCGTTGATATCGATGACCTTGTAGGTCGAGTTACCTTTGGAAACGTATGGGGCTTGCTTGTTGATGATCTATTTAATCCAGGTCTACCAAATGCTGAACCATTCCCACTTCCTGTTCACTCAGGTGATGTGCGCGTGGATATTCAATCTGCAATTGCAATGTTGGCACCGGCTTGGGGTTTCAAACCACTACTTGATATTTCAGATGAAGAAGCTCGCAGCAACTTAGCTCGTACATCCGTAATGGTTCTTTCATATTTAGCACAGGCCGCACGCGGAACATGGCAGCCGATGATTCCACAATCAGAAGTTGATAAGGCACACACAGTTGTTGAGCGCATGATGATCCGTTGGCGCGGAGAACCAGATCCACTTCACGTTCGCGCAATCGATTCTTACTTTGTATCTGCAGCTGAACACGGTATGAACGCTTCAACATTTACTGCTCGTGTGATTGCATCAACTGGCGCTGATTGTGCTGCTGCGCTCTCTGGCGCAATCGGTGCGATGTCGGGCCCGTTACATGGTGGAGCTCCTTCTCGCGTATTACACATGATTGAAGAAGTTGAAAAAACTGGTGATGCAACCGCCTACGTTAAGGCTTTGCTTGATCGCAAAGAACGTTTGATGGGATTTGGACACCGCGTCTATCGCGCCGAAGATCCACGTGCACGTACCTTGCGACGGACCGCAAAAGAACTTAACGCTCCTCGTTATGCCGTTGCTGAAGCGCTAGAACAAGCTGCGCTTAAAGAACTACGCGAGCGTCAGCCAGATCGCGTACTCGAGACAAACGTCGAATTCTGGGCAGCCATCATCTTGGATTTTGCACAAGTTCCAGCGCCGTTGTTTACATCAATGTTCACCGCAGCGCGCACCGCGGGCTGGTCAGCACACATTCTTGAGCAAAAGCGCACCGGTCGCTTGATTCGTCCATCTTCGCGTTACGTAGGTAAGGGTCCACGTAAACCTGAAGAAGTCGAAGGCTGGGACGAGTCCGTCGGTATGTTACACGGCTAATTTAAATATGTCTTATTTAACTGCTTAGTGCGAGAATAAATCCATGTCTTCACCGCGTCGTAATATCGTTTGGTTTCGTCGCGACCTTCGAATAAGTGACCATCCAGCGCTAAATGCTGCGATCGAATCAAGTGATGAAATAGTTCCAGTATTCATTCTCGATAAATCACAAATCTCTGAAGCCGGTGAAAAGTTGTTGGCTTATATGGGCCAGTCCCTACGCGCGCTAGATGAATCACTTGGAAACACATTACATATTATTGAAGGAGATCAGATTGAAGTTCTAAATGATTTAATCAAAATGTATTCAGTTAATGAAGTTCATATATCAGATGAATATGAAAGATACGGCGCAGCACGTGATGCCCGAGTAGAAGCCGCTGGAATTAAATTAATCAGAACGGGCAGTCCTTATGCAGTCGCACCTGGCCGCGTTTTAAAACCAAGTGACACAACGCCATATCGGGTTTACACACCTTTCTATCGTGCCTGGTGCACACATGGTTGGCGCGCTCCAGCAAAAACACCTAAAAGTATTAAGGCTCCAGTACCACCAGAAAAATATCGTGCTTTCCCTGATTTTAAAATGCCAAATGGCGTAGAAGTTATAAAAGCTGGCGAAGCAGCAGCGTTAGTGCGCTTTAAAGATTTTTCTAAGAGTGGGCTAGATAGTTATGACGAAAACAGGAATTTCTCTGCCATCGATGGCACTTCCAAGATGAGTACCTATTTAAAATTTGGAGAAATTCACCCTAGAACGTTGCTTGCCAATCTTGGAGATAGCAAAGCGCATGATACTTTCCGAAAAGAGATTGCTTGGCGCGAGTTCTATGCCGATGTACTTTTCAACAATCCAACAACAGATACGGATTATTACGCGCCACGATTTAAAGAGATGCGCTATGACTCACCTGGTGAAAAATTTCAGGCTTGGCAAGAAGGTAAAACCGGATATCCATTTGTTGATGCCGCCATGCGCCAATTGGTTCACGAGGGGTGGATGCATAATCGAACTCGTATGGTCGTGGCCTCTTTCTTAGTTAAAGATCTCCATCTGGAATGGCAGTTAGGTGAGCGATTCTTCGCGCAACATTTAGTTGATTATGACGTGGCCTCAAATGCTCACGGCTGGCAATGGACCGCTGGGTGCGGCACAGATGCATCCCCTTATTACCGAGTCTTTAATCCAATCGAACAAGGCAAGCGTTTCGACGAAAATGGAGATTATATTCGTAAATATATTCCTGAATTGGCGCACTTATCTGCGGCAGAAATCCATGAACCTTGGTTATACCTTGATGGATATTCAAAAGGATATGTAGAACGAAATGTGGATCACGCAACCGAACGTTTGGAATCCTTAGCGCGCTTGCAAGAGATTAAGGCAGATAAACCGGAGCGTCCGCATTAACCCGCTTTGCTTCATACATTGCCATATCCGCACGCTGTAATAAATCACCTGCGCCATCGTTGCGCACGTGACCAATGCTTACGCTGATCGAAATCGTATTTCCATCTAATACGAACGGATAACTCAAAGTCGCCTTTAAGGCACTTGCCAACTCTAAAGTTGCATCATCACTGCCAGATACGAGAATTCCAAATTCATCCCCACCAAGACGTGCCAAGATTGCTCCACTTGGAAGTGAGCGACTAAACCTCCCCGCTACTTGGCGAAGTATTCGATCTCCCATTTCATGACCGTAGCGATCATTGACCGGTTTAAATCCATCTAAGTCCAAGAGAAGAAGTGCACCTTCAACTCCATCAAATGTTGCAAGCTCTGCAATCAACCTGCGACGGTTAGGTAGGCCAGTTAACTCATCAGTGCGCGCCAGAACTTTTTCTTCTCCTAAATTATTTGCATGACGAATCACCAGCGTCATTCTGATGAAAGCGAGAAATAGGGTTGTGATGGTGGGAATTACTACATACTTCGGGAAGTAATCAGGCCGGATAGCGATTGCTGAAAGCAGCGCCGGGCTAATAAATATTGAAACTGCGATTAGTGCAGGATGAATTTTGGCATCACGTTGATTTGAACTTGGCAGGTACCAAAATGAGATGGCCATGAAAACAATTCCAATTGCCCATCCCAGATCGCTGATTTGTCCAAATTGGTAATTACCGTTGATTTCTGAGAGTAGAAAGTGAAAATCTGTAATGGCAAAAGTTAGAACTCCAATAATCAACAAAATTAGCCTCAACGTGAGTTCTGAGATAACGGCGCTTGCTAAAACAATTACAACAAGTGCGATATCGCAGATCGTATAAAGGACGGAAAAGAAAGTACCGATGCCAGAATCCTGCAATAACATCGCCAGAACCAGCGCTGCAATTATTGAGCAGAGCCCTAATCCAAATATGGTTGCATCTAATAATTCAATTATGCGTAACTTTTTTCCTTTGGCAATCGCGCGTGGAATAGCGATAAAAGCAAATGGATAAAAAAGAGAGTATGCAATATTCGAAACAAGCTGCGCAGGACCGGCAATGTCAAAGAATTGGCTAATACTTGAAGTGACCGAACCGATTCCCCATGAAGCGATGGCAAGTGAAAGAAATACCACCGCTAGCGGATCATTTTGCAGTGGCGCTTGAAATAGCGAAATTATCGCCAACAGAATTACTAAGTTATAAAGAATCAAATCAGTGCCGATGGTTGGCTTGGATTCAAATAACTTAGTAAGCATGTTGAAAATTAGAAGTGTTGGTGAGAGCCATTTAACTATTTGATTAATTCGCACCCATACAAGTTATGGCAGTTAAATGCCCAGTATAAATAGGGGAAGCCTAAGTTGCTTTAGAAGCCTTTAGTGCAGATCAGTTTTGCCATTCCAAGAGTTGATTCAACATCCACCTTGGAATTGTCGTATTGGGCTTGAGCCTGCGCCTTAGCCTTTTCGCTGCGGTCGCTCTGCTTTCCAACGGTGCCATAAGCCTTTATCGCTGCTTCATAACTACGAACTGCAGAAGAGTACTTATCAATCGTTAACTTGTTCTTGATCAAGTTTGCAGTATCTGCCTTTAAAGCGGTAAGTGCGATATTAATCGTTGCAATCTTTGCCTGATATTCAGGGATTAACTTGTTGGCTTTTTCAACTTCGATCTTTTGCGTAACAATATCTTCGTCAAGATTTGCAATTGTTGCCTCTGTTGCCGCCTTGATCTTTGGCAAGTTGGCAAGGGCTGCCGTGTAAGTCGTAGCGGTCTTTAGACAATCTAGTGAGAGCCAAGTCAGCTTCGAGTTCTTAACAAGTGGATTCTTGGCGCATTTGTATGAAGAACCACTCACCTTGGTAGTTGCACCTGCCTTAGAGCAAGCAACACCGTTGCTAATTTTTGTGGCTGCGTTAGCTGGTACGGCGGTAAGTGAAGCGGCGACAAGTGCTGCAGCCCCTGCCACGAGAAGAACCTTACGAAACATGAAAACCTCCATAGATGATGGGGCAATGTTAGCGATAGTCGAGGTTTAACTGATGGAAGTTAGCGGTGAAAAGCGTGGGAATTAACGTTTTTTAACTCTTGAATTCATACCGAGGCGGCGCACGACCGAGCGGGGAACCAAGGAAATAATGCCGACCAAGGTTTTGTATTGCCACCCCGGGATGGAGACGGGCTTGCCCGAAATGGCATTTTTCCAAGCCTTTGCGACCAGAACATCAGAGTTAAGCCACATAAAATTCGGTAAGCCAGCCATCTTCATACGCCCGCGTTGATGAAATTCGGTTCGCGTAAATCCGGGACAGAGTGCTGAGACTTTAATATTTGTCGCAGAAAGTTCGGTACTTAAAGATTCAGATAGAACCGTTAAATATGCCTTGGCTGCGCTATACGCGCCGCCGGCAATAAAACTAGCAACCGATGAAACATTTATAATGACTCCAGAATTGCGTTCCTTCATCGCCGGTAGAGCAACATGCATTAACCGCATTGGCGTGCGTACTAGAACCTTTAAAACTTCTTCTTCTTTTGCCAAATCACTCATTGTGAAGGCTTTATTGATTCCAAAACCAGCGTTATTGATTAGTACTTCTATTTCATTTGCACGAATATAATCTTCGACTTTGGCACATCCCACCTCTGTTGCCAGATCTGCAACTATGACGACTGACTCGGCGCCAAAGTTTTCTTTAAGCCCAGCAGCGCGCTCGTGCAATCGCGTTTCATCACGGGCGACTAAAACTAAGTTAAAACCTTTGGCGCCGAGTAAACGGGTGAAACTCTCACCGATGCCAGCAGTTGCTCCAGTTACCAAAGCCCATTTTTTCACCGGATAGTTTCTTCACGAATATGCCAACTGGTTCCAAACTCTTCAAGTAAATCTAGAAAAGGCTTAGCATCAAACCATTCCGGCCCATTAACACCTTCAGGTTTCCACGTGCCGTTATGAAGTAGTTCCATCGCAATTACAGGATTTATCGCAGTCTGCCAAACAACGGCTTGGTCACCATAATTTGCCATTGACCATTCGTTATCGATCACGTTGTACATATAGCAGGCATAAGGTTTCCCGCTTTTATCAAGTCCCTTAACTAAAGCGCCAGCGCAAGTTTTTCCGCGCATACGTTCACCAAGAGTCGCAGGATCCGGAAGAGATGCAGCGAGCAAATCGCGAGGTGATACTGGATGACCTTGTACTTCAACGGTTTCCTTACGATCCATACCTAGCATGTGGATAGTTTTTAACGTGGTTATAAACTGCGCACCTAGACCATATTTAAAGTTAACTTTCTTGGCATCAACTTTCTGAGGAATCAGAACAACTTCTTCGTGTTCTACATTTACACATTCAACTGGCCCAATACCTTCAGGAAAATCAAATACTTGCAGTTCACTAAATGGTTCAGTTGTGAACCAACCGCGACCGTCTTCCCAAACTAGAGGTGGGTTCAGACATTCTTCAATAGTTGTCCAGATTGAAAACGATGGTGCGAAGTCAGCCCCATCGACAACTAAATTGGATCCGTCTAAAATAGTTATTTCATCGATACTTGAGAAGAGATGGTCCGCGGCATAGCGCGCAAAGACATCGCTCATACCTGGTTCGATCCCCATTCCAACTAGCGCATAAATCCCACGTTCACACCAGTTCCAGTCACGCGCAAATTGCTCATCACCAAGTTTTACGCCGGTTTCAGAATTTGGATAATGCGGATGTGGGCGTGACAAAGACATCGCCATATCCATGTAATTAGTATTTTCAATTTCACACGCCAAAAATATTGGCATCACAAAACGTGGATCAACTGCATTGATAACAATGTCCGGGTTGGCTTTGCGAATCAGAGCCCGAATATCCTCAAGTTCTGCAGCATTTACTTCAGCCGCGGAAAAACGTGGATCTTTTACTCTTGAAACAGCTTCTTCGGCTCGTGACAGATGGCGATCTGCGATCACCATTGATGTAATAAATGGTCGGCGCGATGCGATATTTGCGATTGCCCTGCCAACTCCGCCTGCGCCGATAACGAGCGCTTTCATGGGTGGCCTTTCGTTCTTAAACTTACGCGTTCGATGTTGAGCGCGTTAGTCCAAGGCTAGCCATAGGGATAACCTTTGCCAAGTTAAAATAAAATTCCCACAAGTCCCCGTAGCTCAGTGGATAGAGCAACCGCCTCCTAAGCGGTAGGTCGCAGGTTCAACTCCCGCCGAGGACACCCTTAACTAAATATAATTGTGCGCTCTCCAACGATAAAAATGCGATCTTCGGCATAAAGTTTTACTGCTTTTGCAAGTACGCGTCTTTCAATATCGCGACCAAGTGCGATTAATTCATCTGGTGTTGAGGAATGAGTGACGTGAGCAACATCTTGTTCAATAATTGGGCCTTCATCTAAATCTGCAGTAACAAAGTGCGCAGTTGCACCAATGATTTTCACGCCACGCTTGTGCGCTTGGTGATAAGGCTTGGCACCTTTAAATCCGGGCAAGAAAGAGTGATGAATATTGATAATTCTGCCGGGCATCGCGTTGCAAAATTCTGCGGAAAGGATCTGCATGTAACGCGCCAAGACTACGAAATCGATTTCTAACTCCTTTACCTTAGCGATCAAAGTTTTCTCTTGTGCCACTTTTTTGCCAGCATCAAGAGGCAGATACATAAATGGAATACCGTGTGATTCAACAAGGTGTTTTAGATCTTCACGGTTTGAAATAACTAATGGAA
The DNA here is from genome assembly GCA_009691135.1 of Candidatus Planktophila sp. GTDB lineage: Bacteria > Actinomycetota > Actinomycetes > Nanopelagicales > Nanopelagicaceae > Planktophila. The sequence goes on along the minus strand of SHVF01000021.1, from coordinate 7,540 downwards.
TTTCAATAGGCAGTTCGCCAAGTTCAAGCAAATACATTAAATCGCGCAGGCAGTGGCTCTCTTTTGTAACCAATATCAGCGCTCGTGGCTTATTAGCGGTTTCACGGATGTGTAGCACAGGGGAGAACTTTCCTAATTCAGTGTTGAGGCTAGTTTGTGCTGCCGCCATTCCTTGTGAGGTTTCAAAGCGAGTGCGCATTACAAAGGTATTTGTTGTGTGATCGGTATATTGCTGATTTTCAATAATGTTTCCACCACAGTTAAGAACCGCGCTCGTCATCGCATGGACAATGCCAGGTTTATCCGCACATTGCAGAGTTGCGATGAGATCCATGCCCAAAGGATAGGGGCACTTACCTTTATATAGAAATTAATGTGTAATTGTGAAGCGACGTAGCGGCTTTGGAGCCCACCAGTTATTTTCACCAAATAAACGCATCAACGCCGGAACTAATAACGCACGAATTAGCGTTGCATCAAGTAGAACCGCAAAAGACACTCCAAATCCCATCATTTTGATCGATGTAACACCGCTAATCATAAATGCTGCGAAGACAACGGCTAACAGCAGGGCTGCTGCAGTGATTATGCGCGCCGAGCGTTGCAGTCCAACAGCGACAGATTCGATATTGCTCTTGCCAGCCATATGTTCTTCGCGAATGCGCGATAGCAAGAAGAGTTCGTAGTCCATGGAAAGTCCGAATACAACAACGGCTACCAGAATTACAGTTCCAGTATCTAACGCCCCAGTAACCGTGAAATCACCGACTAACCACTTCATGTGTCCATCAATGAATACCCAAGTAATCGCGCCAAGCGTTGCTACAAGTGAAAGCCCGTTTAGTAATACCGCTTTAATTGGCAGAATTATTGAACCGGTAAATATAAAGATCAGAATCATTACCCAGAGCGCGATCCAACCCAGCGCCAAAGGAAGTGTGCGTGCTATTCCATTTTGCGAATCAGTAAAGTCAGCTGCAGCCCCGCCAATTAAGGTGCCTTCAGGTCTTGGTATATCTCGAATATCCTCGATAATTTTTTCGGCGGCAAGCGTACGAGATGCCTTTGAGGTAATTACTTGAATTCGTAAATCGTTTCCGTAAGTCTCTGTAGGCGCTATCCGAGCTATCCCATCTACTTTTAAAACTTGCGCAAGGTAGGCACTTACTTGCTCTTCACTGCCAGCTCCATTTGGAATTACAACTTCTATTGGGCTTCCTTCAAAGCCATCAAACCTCTCAATTATTTTCGCAGCACCGATAGCGGCTGGATCACTCTTTGGTAGAACTCTGGAATCAACTTGTGCGAATGCAATATTCACAATTGGCGCAGATAAAACACCCAGAACAAGCAATGAAGCGATTACTACAGGGACTGGACGGCGCATTACATTTCGTGCGGTATGTGCCCAACGACCATCTTCTTTAGGAGTAATTCCTGCTTTGCGCACTATACCTTTATCAATTTTATGTCCTAGTAGGGCCATGATGGCGGGAAGTGGAATTAGCGCACCTAAGACTGCAAGTGAAATTACGCTAACCCCGGCATAACCAAAAGATTTTAAGAAATCTAAAGGGAAGAAAATAAGTGCGCTTAAAGTTACGAACACAGTAAGTCCAGAATAGAACACAGTCTTGCCTGCAGAATTTACAGTTGCGACAACTGAATCTTCAACGCTCTTTCCCGCATGCAATTCTTCACGAAAACGATTGACCATCAAAAGCGCATAATCAATTCCAAGGCCTAACCCAAGACCGGTAATCAAGTTAAGTGCGAATATGCTGACGTTGGTAAAGAGCGTAAAGATATAAATGATTAAGAAAGCGCCCAAAATTGCACTAACTCCGATGACCAGTGGCATAGCGGAAGCGACGAGTGCTCCAAAGACAAAAGCCAGCAATAAGAAGGTAAGTGGGATAGCAATTGATTCAGCGAGCAATAAATCTTTTTCGATTTTAGAGTTGATCGCGTGGATAATCACACCTGCACCAGAGGCATAAACCGTCAGTGCACCATTTTTGCCATCGAACTCTTCTTGAATCTGTGCGCCGATCTTTCCAAACTCTGAATCCGCGTAAACAAACAAGAATGCCGCCTTATCATCTGTTGCTTTCATACTCGGAGCGCCGCCAGTTGACCAGAATGAAAGTGTTTTTGAAACCCCGGGTACTTGGGCAAGTTTCTTTTCAAGCGTGATTGCAGCCTGCGAAATCTCTGGATCGTCAACTGGTTTATCGCCAGTATCTACAACTAAAACTGCAACAGGTTCAACGACACCGAACTTCTCAGTCAAATAAGTTGATGCTTGTGCTGATTCACTAGATAGATCTGAATAACCACCTGAATCAAGTTTTCCGAATGCGAGTGAGCCAATTCCGCCTGCGACAAGAATCGTGAGCGTATAGACAATTAAAACCTTTTTACTGCCTCTGACTACGAAGTGACCCAGGCGCTCAAACATAAAGAAATTATGTAGAATCGTCCCTAGTTAAGCAATTTTAAAATGCGGATTGAGGGGATCAAAAGCGTCATGTCACAACTGTTCCCAGAAAAAACTGAAGATGAGCGTGACCCTCGCGAAGACCAGAACGAAGAAAATCGTCGCGAAGCAGAAATTAAAGGCGATAAGCCGCCTCACCACGAAGATTAAATTTTATTAATCACTTTCAGTGGAAGCGGCAGGCTTTGCAGCAGAATCAGTTTTGTAAAAACCAGATCCCTTGAATACAACTCCAACGGCTGAATAAACTTTGCGAACTTCACTCTTGCATTCAGGGCAAGTAGTTAGCGGCTCATCAGAGAAGCTCTGGAAGGCCTCGAAGGCGTGCTCACAAGCAAAACATTGATATTGATATGTTGGCACCGGCGCTGACTCCTTTCCTAAATCACATCCCTGGGGGCTAGGTGTTAAGTCTAAGGAAGTGAGACCATAGTGGCGAATTGAGGAAAGGTTGGGTTTAACTGTGAAGCGGATCGCTGCACTTATTGGAGTAATTGGCCTCACCTTCTTTATCGCATCACCTGCTTTGGCCAATTCGTTGGTTGCAACTTCACCAATTGCCGGTGCGACGCTGAAAGTCGCACCAAGTGCCGTAACGATCTCAGTTGAAATTACGCCGATGGATATGGGAAATGAAATAACAGTTACTGATCCAGCAGGACGTCGCGTTGATGATGGAACTCTTACTGTTGTTGGCAATGACATTATCATTGGAATGAAACCAATAACAGATTCAGGTGTTTACAAAGTTTCATACAACATTATTTCTGAGATGGATGTGCCACTAGAAGGCTCATTTATTTTTAACTTTTCTACTCCAACTATTTCTGTTCCTCAAGAAGTCGTTCCGAGCACTCCAACCAAAGTTGAAGGCAGTGACTTTGCAACAAACTTATTTGTTATTGGACTCTTGGTTACATCGCTCATTGTTCTAATTGCGCTGGCACTCTATGCCCGAAAGATATTTAACGAGCGATGACTTTTCTGGCGGCAGATATAAATTCTGCAGGTCCACTGATTACTTCATTGACCACAGTTGGTAAATTCATTTCCCTCACCGCGGGATTTACTACCATTGGTCTCTTATTAGCCATGGGCTTTCTACTCTTGGATAACGTAGGGAAATTATCAAGTGCTGCGTTGGCTTTAAGAAACTATGCAGCAATCACTTCAGCGCTTTGGGCGATAGGTCAAGGTCTCAACATCTTGACCACTTTGGCAAATATTTTGGGAACTGATTTAGCGGGCGCACTTGATCCCACGTCTTTGCGCTCTTTTATTTCACAAATCGCCTTAGGTAAGTATATGTTTGTTCAATTGTGTTTAGCCTTTTTAATATGTGCGATTGTTGTGCGGGCTAAAACTGTCGCCACTGCGAATACACTGCTACTCATATCAATAGTCGCGATGGTTGCTCCAGTATTTGAAAGCCATTCAGCATCAAGTGGTTCGCACTCACTGGCAATTGGCTCTTTAGTTGTGCACGTGGTCGCACTTTCATTTTGGGTTGGCGGATTAATAGCTATTACCCTTCTTTCAGCTGATGATCGCGCCATTGCCCTGCCTCGCTTTAGTGCACTTGCACTTTGGTCTGTAATCGCTGTTGTCGCTAGTGGAAGTGCAAATGCCTGGGCTCGACTTAATTTTCAAGGTGCATGGAGCTCCAATTACGCGCGGATTGTGATTTTAAAAGTTGTACTTGCTGTGATATTAATTTATTTTGGATATTTAAACCGTAAACATTTGTCAGGAAAATGGCAGATAAATTTATCCGCACTGAGTCGATTGCTATTTGCCGAACTAGTAATCATGTTGCTCGCAGTTTTTGCGGGCTCGCGTTTATCTTTGATGCAACCACCTGCTCGAGCCTACAACGAGGTACTCGATAACGGATTAGTGATAGCCGGAGTGGTCACTCCTGAAGCACCAAATCTTTGGCGCCTAGTTTCTTTATATGATCCAGATGCGCTGATAATCGCAGTATTAGTCGCAGCGGTTGCCCTATATGTAAGAGGTGTAGTTCTCTTGACTCGCCGAGGTGACAAGTGGCCGGTCGGGCGTACCGTGGCATTTGCACTTGGAATTAGCGCAGTTGATTATGCAACCAGTGGTGGACTTGGTGTCTATGCAAAGTTTTCATTCGAGTATCACATGATCGCGCACATGGTTTTAGGAATGATCGCACCGATTGGAATCGTCTTAGGTGCACCAATTACTTTAGCCCTTCGCACTTTGCCGCAGGGGCGTACTGACGAAGAACGCGGGGTTCGAGGAACTGTAATCGCACTGTTACATTCCAAACCGGCCGCACTATTAACTAACCCTGTTGTTATCTTGGCCTTATTTGATGGTTCACTCTTTGCTTTATACATGACTCCGCTATTTGGAAATATGATGCAATCGCATCTCGGACACTTGGTAATGACCTTGCATTTCTTATTGGCGGGGATTCTCTTCTTCCACGTCATTATCGGAATCGATCCCAATCCACGAAAGGTTCCGTATATCGTGCGGATAGTTATTCTCTTTGCGGCGATGAGCATTCATGCCTTCTTTGCGGTCGCACTTATTTCCACTTCCACCGTGATCGATCAAGGATATTTCGCATCACTACAGACCCCTTGGAATCTTGATCTTCTCGCCGATCAACGGGCTGGTGGATCGATTGCTTGGGCGATGGGTGAACTACCAATTTTGTTGGCGCTTGTGGCAACCTTTATACAGTGGATGCGTGATGACAAACGTGAAACCAAACGCATCGATCGCAACGAAGCTCGCTTGGCTGCGATGGGCGAACCAGATGAACTTGCTCAATATAATATGTACTTAAATTCACTTGCGACTCGGGATTCGGAGAGAGATAAATGAGCACCAATGATCTTTATGCACTCCCATCAGAGTACAACGAACTCCGCGAAAGTGTTAAAGCTTTAGCTGCAAAAGAAATTGCACCATATGCCGCCGCTGTTGACGAAGATCATCGCTTCCCTCAAGAAGCTGCTGATGCGTTATTAAAGGCCGGCTTAAGTGCGGCTCACGTTCCAACAGAATTTGGTGGTGAGGGCGCGGATGCGCTGGCCGTAGTGATCATCATCGAAGAAGTCGCACGAGTTTGCGCATCATCTTCATTAATCCCAGCAGTAAATAAACTTGGCTCTCTTCCCTTGATGCTTGGTGGAAATAAAGAACAGAAGGAACGCTGGTTACCGCAACTGGCTAAAGGAAAAGGTTTTTCTTACTGCCTCTCCGAATCTGAAGCTGGCTCGGACGCCGCAGCGCTGAAAACAAAAGCTGAACGCAAAGGCGATAACTGGGTTATCAACGGAAGTAAGAAATGGATCTCTAACGCCGGAGTATCCGAGTTTTATACAGTTATTGCACAAACAGATCCTTCCAAAGGATCTAAAGGAATTGCAGCATTTATTGTCGAGAAATCAGATCCTGGAGTCTCATTTGGTTCACCAGAGAAAAAAATGGGTTTTCGCGGATCCCCGACTCGTGAAGCTTATTTTGACAATGTGACCATCAGCGATGACCGTCGCATCGGTGAAGTTGGTAAAGGTTTAGCCTTAGCTATGGATACTTTAGATCACACCCGAATCACAATTGCGGCACAAGCTTTGGGTATCGCACAAGGTGCGCTAGATGTTGCAAATAAATACTCACACGAGCGCAAGCAGTTCGGGAAAGAAATCTTTGACTTTCAAGGAATTCAATTTATGTTGGCCGATATGGCTATGAATATCGAAGCCGCGCGCCAGTTAACTTATGCTGCTGCTGCCCGCAGCGAACGTGGGGATAAAGACCTTAAATTCTTTTCAGCCGCAAGTAAGACATTTGCCAGTGATGTAGCGATGAAAGTAACCCAGGATGCGGTCCAGGTACTTGGCGGGTATGGATATGTATCTGACTATCCAGTCGAGCGCATGATGCGCGATGCCAAGTTAACTCAAATTTATGAAGGCACAAATCAAATACAGCGGATCGTCATGGCCCGTAATTTACCTAATATTTAATTTAGTTATTAAAGCGCAATAACAAATTAGGAGTTGCTGCCGCGTTTAATGGGATATCAAAATCTTCACGCGGCAGATCTTCACTGGATATTTCATCGGGATGTATTAAGCCGATACTCCATACCTTCATTTCCGCTAGCGCACGATCGTAAAATCCGCCGCCCTGTCCCAATCGATAACCAGAGCGGTCAATTCTTAGCGCCGGAACAACCACCAATTCAATTATTGAATTATCAGAAATAGCACAGCCAACGGGTTCGATTATTTTCTTAGAGAATTTACTGGGTGATAAATCACTATCAATACCGTTCCACTTAACCCATTCCAATTTTTTGCCGTTGATTCGAGGCAAGAACAGGTTTTTTCCGCTCTTTAGCAAAGCTGCATTTAATTCCTTGGTGCTGGGTTCTTCCCCATAAGAAATGTAACTAGCAATATTTGAAACTTTGGCAAACTCAGCTGAAGTTGCCAGGTATGAAAATGAGTGATCTAGATATCTTTCGCGACGTTGGAAGCGATATCGATTACGGAGTTCAGATTTTCCACTCGCTGTGCTCACCTAAATCCCCAATATTTGGATGTTAAAGAAGTATTGTTGCCGATTATGACAGACCGCACGCGCGTAGATGAGTTTCTCTCCTCTCTTATCGCCATCTGTCGACCACTAGAACCCTTTGATATGGCCTTACTTGATGCGCACGGTGCCACTCTTGCTGAGGATATTTACGCAGGAGAAAGACTCGTGCTTAAGGCCGGATCACGTATTCGCTCAACCCAGATTGGTTTAGCAGCATCAATTGGCCGCGATCATCTGCCAACTCGTCCGCACCCGCGTGTTGTTGTTCTATCTGCTGGCCCAGATTTAGTTGAACCTGGCAATGAGTTAAAAGAAGGTGAAGAATACGAAACCAATTCTTGGTTATTAACCACTGCGGTGCGTGAAGTTGGGGCAGTTGCCTACCGCGTTCATACGATCCCAGACGATGAAGCGCAATTGCAGGCGGTAATCGAAGATCAATTGGTG